>JAZSFO010000067.1:0-14086 GCA_045532255.1 Clostridia bacterium
GATACGATCATCGAGAGTCATGTGTTTATATTTACTCATAATCTGGGACCTCCTTCCCAGACTAAAGTCTACCACAAAATCCTTCCCACACTAAGTTCCACACCAAAGTTCCATTGTGGAACTTACTTTGGGAATTAACGGAAAAGAAAAAGTTTGCACACAGAAAAAATAATTCTTGACATATTGAAAAAGATGTGTTATTATTATAAATTGCAATTGTATCTTTTTTTGTAAAATTTCATTTGTGCAATATACTGTTTTATTTGGTATATTCGCAGAAATTTTTGGTAATATTATTAGAAGTTTTATTTAAGTGCTACAGGGTTGCAAAAAATAATATGAGGTGATTATTTTGATGAAACGACCACATCCTATCATGCTTGGCAGGAACGAGAGAATGAGCTACGCCAAAGTTGACGAAGTTCTGGAAATGCCAAACTTAATTGAGGTGCAGAAGAAGTCGTACGATTGGTTCATCGATAAGGGACTTAAAGAGGTACTCCATGATGTATCTCCTATTTGTGATTTCTCGGGAAATCTTGTGCTTGAATTTGATGACTATTATCTGGACGAAAATCCGAAGTACTCCATTGAAGAATGTAAGGCGCGCGACGCTACATACTCCAAACCGCTTAAAATCAAGGTAAGACTCATCAACAACGAAACAGGAGAGGTTAAGGAGCAGGAAATCTTCATGGGCGAGTTCCCGCTTATGACGGATTCGGGTACCTTTATCATCAACGGTGCAGAGCGTGTTATAGTAAGCCAGGTTGTTCGTTCACCGGGCATATACTTTGATATGCAGCATGACAAAATCGGCAAAGAGCTTTACAACGCTACCGTTATACCAAACCGCGGTGCATGGCTCGAATATGAGACCGATTCCAATGATGTATTCTCTGTCCGCATAGACAGAACAAGAAAGCTCCCTGTTACAGTTCTTATAAGAGCACTCGGCCTTAGTACCAATGAGCAGATACTCGAGTATTTCGGCTATGACAATACACTTAATATCACACTTGAAAAGGACTCCACAACAAGCAGTGAAGAGGCCCTTATTGAAATATACAAAAAGCTCCGTCCCGGCGAGCCTCCCACGGTAGAGAGTGCTACATCTCTTATAAATGCATTATTCTATGATGCCAAGAGATATGACATATCTAAGGTAGGCCGTTTCAAATTCAACAAGAAGCTCGCTATATCTTCGAGAATTAAGAACCGCACACTCAGTAAGGATATTGCTGACCCCATGACGGGCGAAATACTTGCGGTAGCCGGCGAATGTCTTACAGTAGAAAAGGCAGAGCTTATCGAAAAAGCAGGTGTAAGTCAGGCTTTTGTTAATATAGACGGCAAGGAAGTCAAGATTTTCTCAAATGCAATGGTAGATATCAAGAACTTTATTGACTTTGATATATCCGACCTTGACATTACAGAGCTTGTCCGCTTCCCCGTTCTTTCGGAAATTCTTGATGAGTTTGAAACAGAGGATGATATAAAGAAGGCTCTTACAGAGAGAATGGACGACCTTATTCCCAAGCATATAATCAATGATGATATCCTTGCGTCCATCAACTATCATCTTGGACTTCAGTACGGTATCGGCACAACAGACGATATCGACCATCTCGGTAACAGAAGACTCCGTGCAGTAGGCGAGCTTCTGCAGAACCAGTTCAGAATAGGTCTTTCCAGACTCGAAAGAGTAGTAAGAGAAAGAATGACAATACAGGATTTGGAATCCGTAACTCCTCAGGCTCTTATTAACTCAAGACCTGTTGTAAGTGCAATTAAGGAGTTCTTTGGTTCATCACAGCTTTCGCAGTTTATGGACCAGACAAATCCCCTTGCAGAGCTTACTCATAAGAGAAGACTCTCTGCACTCGGCCCCGGGGGTCTGAGCAGAGAAAGAGCAGGCTTTGAGGTTCGAGATGTTCACCATTCCCATTACGGAAGAATGTGTCCTATCGAAACGCCTGAAGGTCCTAACATCGGTCTTATAAACTCACTGGCATCCTATGCCAAAATCAATGAATACGGCTTCATAGAGGCACCCTACAGACGCTTCAATAAGGAGACACTTAAGGTAGACGACGAAGTTGTATACATGACTGCAGATATTGAGGACAACTATAAGGTTGCCCCCGCAAGTGAAAAGATTAACCCCGACGGTACATTCGAAAACAAGACTGTTATCGTAAGATACCGCGATGAATTTATAGAGGTAGATCCCTCACAGGTTGACTATGTCGATGTATCACCCAGACAGATTGTATCTGTAGCTACAGCTATGATTCCGTTCCTTGAGAATGATGATGCTGTCCGTGCACTCATGGGCTCCAACATGCAGCGTCAGGCAGTTCCGCTCCTTAAGACCGAGTCTCCGATTGTCGGAACAGGTATGGAATATAAGGCGGCAAAGGATTCGGGTGTTTGCGTACTTGCCAAAGAGGACGGTACAGTAAAAAGTGTAGGTGCTGACGAAATCATTATCAAGGAAAAGGGCGGAAACATGAGAAGCTACAAGCTCATCAAGTTCCTCCGTTCCAACCAGAGCACATGCATCAACCAGAGACCTATTGTAAGCTGCGGCGAAAAGGTTAAGAAGGGCGACATCATTGCAGACGGTCCTTCCACCGCAAACGGTGAAATAGCTCTCGGTAAGAACATTCTCATAGGCTTTATGACATGGGAAGGTTACAACTACGAGGATGCTATTCTTATCAACGAAAGACTTGTTAAGGAAGATGTATTTACATCTATCCATATAGAAGAATACGAGTGCGAAGCCCGTGATACCAAGCTCGGTGCAGAGGAAATCACAAGAGATATTTCCAATGTGGGCGAGGATGCACTCAAGGACATTGATGAAAGAGGTATAGTAAGAATCGGCGCAGAGGTAAGAGCAGGGGATATCCTTGTAGGTAAGGTTACACCCAAGGGCGAAACCGAGCTTAGCGCTGAGGAAAGACTTCTCCGTGCAATATTCGGCGAAAAGGCAAGAGATGTAAGAGATACATCCCTTAGAGTTCCTCACGGCGAATCCGGTATAGTAGTTGATGTCAAGATATTTACCCGTGAAAACGGCGACGAGCTTGCACCCGGAGTTAATCAGCTTGTAAGATGCTATATAGCACAGAAGAGAAAGATTTCCGTAGGTGACAAGATGGCGGGCCGTCACGGTAACAAGGGCGTTATTTCCCGCATACTTCCCGAGGAGGATATGCCGTTCCTTCCCGACGGTACACCGCTTCAGATTGTGTTAAATCCCCTGGGCGTTCCTTCCCGTATGAACATCGGACAGGTGCTTGAGGTTCACCTTGGCTATGCAGCAAAGGCTCTGGGCTGGAAGATTGCAACACCTGTATTTGACGGTGCAACAGAGGCAGATATCTGTCAGGCACTTGAGATGGCAGGCAGAAACCCCGATGGTAAAACAGTTCTCTATGACGGCAGAACAGGCGAACCCTTTGACGGTCCCGTAACTGTCGGATATATGTACTATCTCAAACTTCATCACCTTGTTGATGACAAGATACATGCAAGAAGTACAGGACCATACTCACTCGTTACACAGCAGCCTCTGGGCGGTAAGGCACAGTTCGGCGGACAGAGATTCGGTGAGATGGAAGTTTGGGCGCTCGAAGCATACGGCGCAGCATACACACTTCAGGAAATCCTTACAGTTAAGTCCGACGATGTTGTTGGCCGTGTCAAGACCTACGAAAGCATCGTAAAGGGCGAGAACATACCCAAGCCGGGCGTTCCCGAATCCTTTAAGGTACTTATCAAGGAACTCCAGTCACTCGGTCTGGATGTAAAGGTACTTGATGAAAATGATGAAGAAATAATTCTCAAGGAATCTCTTGATGATGACGGATTCAAGTTCAACTTCGACAGAGGAGACGACTTCTATGAGATGGATGTTCCCGAAGATGAACCCAGTGAGGAAGAGGAAGACGAGGAAGACGAGGACGATCTTTTCGGAGATTTCATGAAGCACTTCGGCTCTTCCGATGACGATGAGGATGATTTCCACGAAGATCTTGATGATATTCAGGATGCTCCCGACACAGAGATTATGGAGCTTGATATCAAGGGACTCACTTTGGATTTTGAGGATGACCTTGGAGACATCGACAGCAGTATCGATGATTTCAACGGCGATAACTAAGAAAGGAGATTTGCTATGTCAGAAACTATGATTGAAGAAAAGAGCTTTAGTGCCATCAAAATCGGTTTGGCATCTCCGGAGAAGATAAGAGAGTGGTCACACGGCGAGGTAAAGAAGCCCGAGACTATAAATTACAGAACATTAAAGCCCGAAAGAGACGGTCTCTTCTGCGAAAGAATTTTCGGACCCACAAAGGACTGGGAATGTTTTTGCGGTAAGTATAAGAGAATTCGTTACAAGGGTATTGTCTGCGATAAGTGCGGAGTTGAGGTTACCCGCGCAAAGGTAAGAAGAGAGAGAATGGGACACATAGAGCTTGCAGCCCCTGTGTCTCACATCTGGTACTTCAAGGGTATCCCCAGCCGTATGGGTCTTATACTTGACATAAGCCCCAGAATACTTGAAAAGGTGCTTTATTTTGCATCATACATTGTTATTGACCCGGGCAAAACCAACCTTGAAGAGAAGCAGATTCTCTCCGAGAGCGAATACAAGGAAGCACTCGAAAAGTACGGCAAGAGCGGATTTAATGCATCAATCGGTGCAGAGGCTATAAAGGAGCTTCTCACCGCAATCGACCTTGAGGCTCTTTCCAAGGAGCTTAAGGAAGAGCTTGAGGGTGCACAGGGTCAGAAGAAGTCAAGAATTGCAAAGAGACTTGAGGTTGTGGAATCCTTCAGACTTTCGGGCAACCGTCCCGAATGGATGATAATGGATGTAATACCCGTTATTCCTCCCGAAATCCGTCCTATGGTTCAGCTTGACGGCGGTAGATTTGCAACCTCCGACTTAAATGACCTTTACAGAAGAGTTATTAATAGAAATAACAGACTTAAGAGACTTTTGGAGCTTGAAGCTCCCGATATCATTGTCCGCAATGAAAAGAGAATGCTTCAGGAAGCTGTAGATGCTCTCATAGACAATGGCAGACGCGGAAGACCCGTTACAGGTCCCGGAAACAGACCTCTTAAATCTCTTTCCGATATGCTCAAGGGTAAGCAGGGAAGATTTCGTCAGAACCTTCTCGGTAAGCGTGTTGACTATTCAGGCCGTTCCGTTATCGTTGTAGGCCCCGAGCTTAAGATTTATCAGTGCGGTCTTCCCAAGGAAATGGCACTTGAACTTTTCAAACCCTTTGTAATGAAGAAGCTCGTGTCAGACGGTCTTTGCCACAACATCAAGAGTGCAAAGCGTATGGTAGAAAGGGTTAAACCTGAAGTATGGGATATACTTGAAGATGTTATCAAGGAACACCCCGTTCTTCTTAACCGTGCACCTACACTTCACAGACTTGGTATTCAGGCATTCGAACCGATACTCGTAGAGGGAAGAGCACTTAAGCTCCATCCTCTTGTATGTACAGCATTCAATGCCGACTTTGACGGCGACCAGATGGCTGTCCATGTACCGCTTTCTCCCGAGGCACAGGCAGAGGCAAGATTCCTTATGCTTTCTGCAAACAACCTACTTAAGCCTCAGGACGGAAAGCCTGTTACAGTTCCTACACAGGATATGGTTCTGGGTAGTTACTACCTCACTATCAATAAGCCTAAGGAAGTAAGGATTACCGATCCCGGTGATACAGGTTTTGAGACAGGCGATATAGTATGCTATCTCAGTAATCAGGAATTTAATAAAAATAACAAGAAAGCCATAAAACGAGGCAAGTCCTTGAAACAGCTCAATGCTGAGCTTGAAGCAGAGGGCAAGAAGCCTGCACAGTTCACAGAGGAGGGTTGCTTCCCCGGCGAAAAGGGTGAGGGCAAGTACTTCAAGAGCTATGACGAGGTTCTTATGGCATACAACTCAGGTGAGCTTGAGCTTCACGCACCTATCAAGGTTCTTGTGTCAAGAGTTGTAGACGGTGTTAAATACGAGGGTATAATAGATGCAACTGCAGGTAAGCTTATATTCAATGAGCAGGTACCTCAGGATATCGGCCTTGTAGACAGAAAAGACGGTAACTACCTTGAGCTTGAAGTCGGCATGGAATTTGTTGCCGATAAGAAGGGTCTCGGAAAGATACTTGATAAGTGCATAAGAACACATGGTACAACAGATTCCGTAACTGTTCTTGATGCAATCAAATCGCTCGGTTACAAGTATTCTACAAAGGGTGCTCTTACCATAAGCGTATTTGATATGAATATACCTGAATCCAAGTATGAGAGACTTGAACAGGCACAGACAGCAGTAGATAAGGTTACCAAGCAGTATAAGAGAGGTCTCATAACAGAAGAAGAGAGATACAAGAGAGTTATTACCGTATGGAACGAAGCGGTTGACGATATCTCCGATGCTCTTATGGAAAACCTCGACCAGTATAACCCCATATACATGATGGCTACATCAGGTGCCCGTGGTAGTAAGGACCAGATTAAGCAGCTTTGCGGTATGCGTGGTCTTATGGCGGATACATCAGGTAATGCAATCGAAATCCCGATCAAAGCTAACTTCCGAGAGGGACTTAATGTATTGGAATACTACATTTCCACACACGGTGCCCGTAAGGGTCTTACAGATACAGCTCTCAGAACAGCCGACTCCGGTTACCTCACAAGAAGACTTGTTGATGTATCTCAGGATGTTATCATTCGTGAGGATGATTGCGGTACAGAAGAGGGCATATTGGTTAAGAAGATAGCTATCGGTGATGAAATTATCGAAAGCTTCAGAGACAGACTCATCGGAAGAACAGCCCTTGAGGATATATACCATCCCGAAACAGGCGAGCTTCTTGTTCCTGCAAACTCCCTCATGACAGAGGCAATTGCAACAATGGTTGCAGATGCAGGCGTTACAGAAGCAAAGATAAGAAGCATACTCACCTGTGAAGCAAGAATTGGTATCTGTGCTAAGTGCTACGGCTCCAACCTCTCATCAGGCGAAATGGTTGATGCCGGTGAGGCAGTAGGTATCATTGCTGCACAGTCCATCGGTGAACCCGGTACACAGCTTACCATGAGAACATTCCATGCCGGCGGTGTTGCGGGTGACGATATCACACAGGGTCTCCCCAGAGTTGAAGAACTCTTCGAGGCAAGAAGACCCAAGGGTGTTGCTATCATTGCCGAAGAGGAAGGTACTGTTAAGATTGAAGAAACACAGAAGAAGAGAGAAGCTGTCATCACAACTGAAGACGGCACAACTCATAATTACCTTATTCCTTACGGCTCCAGACTTAAGGTTGCCGACGGTGACAAGGTAACTCTTGCTCAGGAGCTTACAGAAGGCTCTATCTACCCGCAGGATCTCCTTCGTGTTATGGGCAAGGACGGCATAAAGGCAGTTACAGATTATCTTATTCAGGAGGTACAGAGAGTTTACCGCCTCCAGGGTATTGATATCAATGACAAGCATATCGAGGTCATTGTAAGACAGATGATACGCAAGGTCAAGGTAACAGAGCCGGGCCAGACAGATTTGCTTATAGGCTCTCTTGTAGATAAGGCAGAGTTTGAGGCAGAACGCCGCAAGGCAATTGCAGACGGCAGAACAGAGCCTGAGTGCGAGCCAGTGCTTCTTGGTATCACCAAGACAGCTCTTGCAACAGATTCGTTCCTTTCTGCAGCGTCGTTCCAGGAGACAACAAGGGTACTTACCGATGCCGCTATCAAGGGCAAGAAGGATCCGCTTGTAGGTCTCAAAGAAAATGTTATCATAGGTAAACTCATTCCTGCAGGTACAGGACTCCCTGTATATCAGGATGTAGAAATAGTTACACCTATTATATAACCACATGGACTGTTAAAAAGACTATGCGACGGTATGGTCTTTTTGACAGTCCTTTTTGATAAAACATGCAAAAAATACCTGAATATGATATAATCAAATCAACATATAATAATCGTAACAGTTATTATATGTTGATTTTTTTGTGTCACTGCGATGCAAAAACAAGAGGAGATGAATTTATGAAAACAGCGGAGCTGTTTGATTTGAAGCATACCAGAGCCAAACCGCTTTTGGAAAACACTCTTTATCCTTGGGAAATCTTAAAGGATATCAAAGCGTTTATTCTTGAAATCGGAAGCAGTCTGGATGAAGGTAAGTACCGCCGTGTAGGAGAAGATGTATGGATTGCAAGGAGCGCAAAGGTTTTTGACAGTGCGTATATTGCCGGACCCTGTATAATTGATGAAGATACCGAGGTCAGACAATGTGCCTTTATAAGAGGCAGCGTGCTTGTAGGCAAAAACTGCGTAATAGGCAATTCCACCGAGGTTAAGAACAGCATTATTTTTGATAATGTACAGATACCTCATTTCAACTATGTCGGAGATTCGCTTCTTGGCTACAAATCACATCTGGGTGCAGGAGCCGTTACATCAAATGTCAAGAGCGACAAAACACCTGTTACTATTAAGACTTCTGATGGAAGAATAGAAACAGGGCTTAAAAAGTTTGGAGCAATGGTAGGCGACTTTACCGAGGTTGGATGTCACAGCGTTCTATGTCCCGGAACGGTAATCGGCAAAAATTCAATAATTTATCCAACATCTATGGTAAGGGGCTATGTGGAGGAGAACTCCATTTTTAAGAGTCAAGAGAATATTGTCACAAAAAAATAACAAAAGACAATATGTGACAATATTTCTTTTGAATATTGTACATAATATTACGGGACACTTAAGTAATATTGTTACTGCTTAAGCACACAGGAGTCAATCCCAACATGGTTTTAAGATGACAATTTTGGTAAGTACTGCATAAAATCTCTTGAAAATATGACGCCTTACGAGGACGACAAATGAAAAGTGTGCAAATTTTAAAAATTTAAGGCATACGGAGATCGACTCCTGTGTGCTTAATAAAGGAGAAAAACATGTGCGGAATTATTGGCTATACAGGTAACGAAAATGCGATACCTAAACTTATTGAGGGTCTGTCCTCTCTGGAATACAGAGGATATGACTCTGCCGGAATTGCTTTTTTTGAGGAAGGCTCAATGAATGTCATAAAGGCAGAGGGTAAGCTTATAAATCTCAAAGAAAGAATATCCTGTCTTAACAGACATATAGATACAATGTGCGGAATCGGTCACACAAGATGGGCGACTCACGGTGAGCCATCAGATGTGAATTCACATCCGCACGGTACGGATAATTTATATATAGTACACAATGGAATTATAGAGAACTACGCTCTTATTAAAGAGTTTTTGCTTGGAGAGGGCTATGAATTTGTATCCGATACGGATACGGAAATTGCCGCTAAGCTTTTGGATTATTATTATATAAGAAGCGAGAACCCCATAGAAGCTATATCAAAAACGGTGAAAAAGCTTACAGGGTCCTATGCAATAGGCGTTATTTTCAAAGGTCGTACCGAAAGTATTTATGCTTTCCGCAAGGATAATCCCCTCATTATAGCACCATCGGAAATCGGCAATTTCATAACCTCCGACATATCTGCTGTTCTTAAGTATACAAATAAGTTTTACAGCATGGAGCAGGGAGAAATAGCTGTTGTCGGTAAGGAGCAGGTATCATTTCTTTCTGTGGACGGAAGGGAGATATCCAAGGAACTAGACGAGGCGCATTGGGATGTATCAAGCGCGGAAAAAGGTGGTTTTGAGCACTTTATGATTAAGGAAATTCATGAAGAGCCCGATGTTATCAAAAAGACAGTCCGCCCGAGGATAACTTCATTCGGTATTGACCTTGGAGTAAAGTCTCTTACCGACGACAGATTAAGAGACTTTGAGAGAATACACATAGTGGCTTGCGGTACGGCATACCACGCAGGTCTTATAGGCAAGCATGCAATGGAAAAAATGGCGAGAATTCGCGTTAATGTGCATCTGGCATCGGAATTCAGATATATGGATCCCATTCTTACAAAAAAAGACCTTGTAATAATAATATCCCAGTCGGGAGAAACCGCAGATACCCTTGCGGCACTTCGTCTTGCCAAGGATAAGGACATTTATACCTTTGGTGTTGTCAATGTCGTGGGCTCTGCGATTGCAAGAGAAGCGGACACGGTTATGTATACCTATGCAGGACCCGAGATATCTGTTGCAAGCACAAAGGCATATGCTGTTCAGCTTGCATCCATGTATCTTATTGCAATAAAGCTTGCTTCTGTAAGGGGAATGATATCCGCAGCGGAGGAAAAGAGACTTGCGGATATTCTGTCAAGCGATGTTCCCGACAAGGTAGGGAGAGCAATCTCTATGGCTCCGATATGTGAGGAAGCTGCAAAAAACAGCATAAAGGCTCAAAGTATATTTTATATAGGCAGAGGAGTTGACTATGCCCAGAGCTGCGAAGCGGCACTTAAGGCAAAGGAAATCTCCTATATTCATTGCGAAGCATATGCGGCAGGAGAATTGAAACACGGCACAATTTCACTCATAGAGGAAGGAACTCCCGTTGTTGCTTTTATTACAAATATGTCCATAATGGACAAAATGATAAGCAACATCCGTGAGGTCAAATCAAGAGGCGGAAATGTTACTCTTTTTGTAACAGATGGAGTGACCGTAGGGGAGGATATAGCAGACAGCATTATATCTGTTCCTAAAACAGAAGAGATTTTTATGCCCATAATATGTGCACCGCTTTTTCAGCTTGTAGCGTACTATATGTCTTACCATCTCGGAATTGATGTAGACAAACCGAGAAATTTAGCAAAATCCGTGACAGTAGAATAAAAAATAAAGCATACAGGTTAAGGAGAATTGCAAATGGGTAAATATTTTGGTACAGACGGCTTTCGTGGAGAAGCCAACAAAAATCTTACAGTAGAACATGCCTTCAAGGTAGGAAGATACCTTGGATGGTATTACGGTAAGGAACATAAATGCAAGGTGGTCATAGGTAAGGACACAAGGCGTTCGAGCTATATGTTTGAATATGCTCTCGTTGCAGGACTTACGGCAAGCGGAGCAGATGCGTATCTGCTTCATGTTACCACAACACCCTCGGTTGCTTATGTGGCAAGAACTGAGGATTTTGACTGCGGTATAATGATATCTGCAAGCCACAATCCCTACTATGACAACGGAATTAAGCTTATCAACAACCGCGGAGAGAAGATGAGCGAGGCGATAATCGTTGATATAGAAGCTTATCTTGACGGCATAATAGGTGAGCTTCCGCTTGCATCGGGAGAGGACATAGGCAGAACGGTAGACTATGCTGCAGGCAGAAATCGTTATACAGGCTATATAATTTCACTTGCCCGCAATTCCTACAAGGGTATAAAGGTGGGTCTTGATACTTCAAACGGAAGTACATGGATGCTTGCAAAGAACATATTCGACACCCTCGGCGCAGAAACATATGTAATAAATAACACCCCCAACGGCACAAACATCAATAACGGATGCGGTTCAACTCATATTGAGGGACTTTGCTCACTGGTAAAGGAAAACGGTCTTGATATAGGCTTTGCCTTTGACGGAGATGCAGACCGATGTCTTGCCGTTGATGACAAGGGCAATGTGCTTACGGGAGACCACATAATGTATGTTTGCGGATGCTATATGAAGGCAAACGATACTCTGGCAAAGAACACCGTAGTTACAACAATAATGTCAAACATGGGTCTTTATAAGGTGCTTGAGGCAAAGGGCATATCCTATATACAGACAGATGTAGGCGACAAATATGTGTACGAAGCTATGCAGAGAGACGGATACTGTCTTGGAGGAGAGGAGTCGGGACACATAATCTTCTCCAAGTTTGCATCTACCGGAGACGGTCTCATAACCGCACTCAAGATAATGGAAGTATTTATAGAAAGCAAGCTTCCGTCATCGAAGCTCTGCGAGGAATTTGTAAGATATCCTCAGATTGTAAAAAATGTGAGGGTAAAGGATAAGGATGCCGTAATATCCGACAGCGATGTTAATAAGGCAGTAGAGGATGCCAGACAAAAGCTTTCTGGCGACGGAAGAATTCTTCTCAGAAAGAGCGGAACTGAGCCTGTAATAAGGGTGATGGTTGAGGCTATGGGAGAGAATCTGTGTAACACTCTTGCAGATGAAATTGTAAGTGTTATAGAAGAAAAAGGTCATAAGGAATAATATGATTAAAGGGAGAGCCTGAGGGGGTTCTCCCTTTTCATTTGAAAATATCTATAAAATGGATGATAAATGCAATCAAAGGGCGAATAAATACAATTGCTTCGCACGCTTTGCGATATCCCGCATAACACTTGGTATGAATTTTGGGAACATCCGCCCCAAATCTTTGTAAAAATCCCGCCGCGATGACACGCTCACTCAGAGCGAGGCATCGCTAAAATCAACGGACAGCAGCGGAAATTTGATTCCGTCGATTTTGCGGAATTTTTACTTTGATTTTGTGACGAATGTTTTGTCCCAAAATTCATAAGGCGTGTTATGCGGGATATCGCATATCGTACGATCGCACAGCGGAGGGTATTCAATAAGTTGCGTCTTGCGGATTTCAAGTTAAAACATATGCCTGAAATCCAGCAAAAAACGGAGTAAAATTGCCGAAAATCAATTCCCGCTGCAGTTCGGTAATTTTAGAGCTGCCAAGCTCTGGGTGAGCTTGGCAGCGCGGCTCCGTTTTTTGTGCAGATTTTAGGTAGATGTTCTTGAAATACGCACTTAGCAACGATTGAATATCCTCTGATGAAGCGTATCATGAAATTCGACCTTCATCAAATTACCCATATAACGAAATTTTTTCAAAAAACACTTGACACAGACCTAAGTATTGATATATAATGTACGAGTATGATTATGAGATAGTATGTATTTTTATGTTCACTCATGCAAAGATTATAGAAATACAAGGTTATATTTCTCACAGGAGGATTATAATGTTAGACGAAGTCCGAAGTAAGAAGGCCGTTATCGGTATGCGTCGTTCTATGAAGCTCATAGAGTCGGGCATGGCGGAAAAGGCCTTTGTAGCAGGAAATGTAGAACCCAATATGACAAGGCAGATAGTAGAAGCCTGCCGCAAGCATTCGGTTCCCATAGAGCTCATAAGCTCCAAGGAGGAGCTTGGCAAGGCGTGCAGAATAGATGTTGATGCATCCATTGTTGTACTGCCGAAATAGCATATTGCTATTAACCGCCAATGGCGTTTAATATATATTCTATATCAAGGAGGTGAATACAGTTGCCAACATTTAACCAGTTAGTAAAAAAGGGCAGACAGACATCCATTAAGAAGTCAACCGCACCTGCACTTCAGGTTGGATTCAACTCTCTCAAGAAGAAAGCTACCGACCAGAGCGCACCTCAGAAAAGAGGAGTTTGTACAGCAGTTAAGACCATGACTCCCAAAAAGCCTAACTCAGCTCTTCGTAAGATGGCCAGAGTAAGACTTACAAACGGCGTCGAGGTTTCCGCTTACATTCCCGGTATCGGACACAATCTTCAGGAGCATAGTGTTGTTCTTATAAGAGGAGGAAGAGTTAAGGACCTCCCTGGTGTAAGATATCACATTATCCGCGGTGCATTGGATGCTTCCGGTGTTGCTAACAGAAACCAGTCCAGATCCAAATACGGTGCTAAGGCAGGTAAGTAATCGGGACACATTCGCATTAAGTGCGAAAACAATCAAAAAGGTAAGTAAAGTGCGTCAATACGCAGTTATATATATTTGTATTGAGCACAAACAAGCATTTATGCTTGAGTACCTATGAAATCATTTTATTATGAAGGAGGGAAGAATAGTGCCACGTAAAGGTTATATCGCAAAGAGAGAAATACTCCCTGATCCTATGTACAACAATGTTGTTGTAACAAAGCTTATCAACAACATCATGCTTGACGGTAAGAAGGGTGTAGCTCAGAGTATTGTATACGGCGCTTTCGAAATTATTGCTGAAAAGACAGGCAAGGAAGCTTTAGAGGTGTTCACACAGGCTATGGAGAACATCATGCCCGTGCTTGAAGTTAAGGCAAGAAGAGTCGGCGGT
>JAZSFO010000009.1:0-41226 GCA_045532255.1 Clostridia bacterium
CACACTTTTCATTTGTCGTCCTCGCAAGGCGTCAGCCTTCCTTCGTCCTCCGCATAAAACTCAACTAAATTTTATGCATTTAAGGTCGAAGAGTTTTAAGATAGCCAATTTTGTGTCAAGACAAGTAAAATCTCGCAGGGAATACTTTCGTATTTTCAAGAGATTTTATGCGGGATTGACCAAAATTGTCATCTTGAAACCATGCTGGGTTCGACTCCCGTGTGCTTATCACATATATCACAAAAATATATCCCACTGCATTATTGTGCAGCGGGATATTTTCATTTTTCTTCAATATACATAGATATTTTTGCACCGCCACGGATTACGGCGTCTTTTGAATTTTTCCAATCCTCGTCCTTGTATCTGTAATCAAATTTCTTGGTAAACCAGATAACATCGTCATTAACTCTGCTAAGGTTCTCTGTCTCGAAGTCACAAAGGCGGTTTACAAAATCATAGGCCTCATCTGCACTCAAATGCTGATGCGCACTATTGGCAAGCATTTCAAAATGTGTAATACAAAAGCCTTTGCACGAAAAAAACTTCTGTTTAAATTCCATGTCTTTTTTATACAGATGAAAAATATTCGATATAAATGCTTCTGTAATTTTACTGAGCCTGTCACATACTACGCATGTTTCGGAATTTGCAAAGAGCTTGGGTTCTTTTTTCTTCGAAAACATGCTTTTTTTGTGCTTTTTAAGTGCTACCTTCTTTTGGTTTATTTCATCAATCAGATGCTTAATTCTGGTTTCCAGCACAAGTGCATGACTTAACTTATTGCCGTAATCATACATCATCTGTGTATGCCTCTGGCAATATCCAAGCTGATTTGAAACTATTCTTTCGTCAGGCTCCATCATGCTTGCACCGAGCGAATATTCTATGCGGTTTTTTTCTTCATTTTTCAGAAACTCACATATTGGGCACTCGCAATCTGCCGAAAATGCATCATTTATTGGTATGGTATAAATATTTTCTTTCATTTTTTTAATCCTTTGATTCAATTACAAGAGCTGCTCCGCCTGAGACCTTTATAATACCTCTTTGCCCATCAAGCTCATTGCTTATTCCTCGGCTGGAGCTTCTGTGCAACATCTCTTCGTCAAGCGGATAAATAAATCCCTTATTCGATACCTTAACTGTTTCCAGCGGAAGTACAGAAACATATTTCATATCCCCTTTTGAAATTTCAATACTGCTGTCCGAAACAAAATGAATTATATTATTTTCGTTTATTATACGAATTCTTATATTGTCCGCAGAGTACTTTTCCATAAGAAAGATATTTGCGAGACTGTGGTCTATGCGCGTCCCGACAGCTCCTATAACAGATATATCGTTACAGCCACGCTTAACAGCACACTCAAGTGCAAACTCTGTATCCGTTGCATCCTTTATGGGATTAAGTCTTATTATCTCCGCATCGCTAAGTGCGGGTAAGGTCTCATATTTATCATAATCAGCAGAATCAAAATCGCCAACCCACAGGTCAGCCTTAAGTCCAAGGCTATGACAATGGATAATTCCCGAATCTGCACAAATTATGTAATCTGCATTATCAATGACAGATTTCATGCATGACGGCATCGAGCCGTTTCCACCCGAAAATATTATTGCTCTTTTTATGCATTGCATTTGTCAATAAATTCCTTTGCACAGGCTTCTACATCTTCTGCACCGAATATTGCAGAACCTGCAACGATTACATTAGCTCCTGCTTCAATAACCTTATGTACATTGTTAAGCTTAATACCGCCGTCTACCTGTATGTCCATATCGGGATATTTCTCTCTCAGTGCCTTGATTTTGTCAACACTGCTTTCTATGAACGACTGTGCTCCAAAACCGGGATTAACACTCATTACAAGTATCATATCAAGAAGATGTGCATATGGTTCAAGTGCGGATATATCTGTTGCAGGGCTCAGTGACATTGCAAACTTCTTACCCTTGCTCTTGATTTTTTCTGCAATTTTATTGAAATCTGCTCCTGTTTCTACATGAACTGTTATAAGGTCAGCGCCTGCATCCAAAAATGTATCAACATACTTCTCGGGGTCTGTTATCATAAGGTGAACATCAAGAACCATATTTGTTACAGGTCTCAGTGCTGACACGATTGCAGGACCAAAGTTGATATTGGGAACAAAGTGTCCGTCCATAACATCTATATGTGCATAGGGGCATCCTGCTCTTTCTATCGCCTTAATATCCTTCTCCATGTTCATAAAATCTGCTGCAAATACTGATGGTGCCAATTTAATCATTTTTTCCATTCCTTTCTCTCTGCTAAAATTTTGTAAAATTCTTTATAATTATTATAGCGTGTCGATGAAATTTTTTCTTCCTCAACAGCTTTACATACTGCACAAACCTCCGAAGATGACATATGGTTACATCCGCGGAAACGGCACTTTTCTTCGTACTCGTAAAACTCAGGAAAATAACATTTAAGGTTATCCTTGGTGATAGTCTGCGGAAAATCCAGCATACTGAATCCCGGGGTATCTACTATATAACCACCCATATGCGAAATAAGTTCAACATGTCGGGTTGTGTGTTTTCCTCTTTTTAGTCTCTGGCTGACTTCTCCTGTTTGCATTATATTGTCATTCATAACAGAATTAAGCAGACTTGATTTTCCTACACCCGAAAACCCTGAAAAAGCAGTTGTTTTCCCCTCCAGAGAATTCCTGATATTGTCTATCCCGAGGTTGTCAACGGTACTTGTAGAAAAAGCCTGATACCCTGCCTTGCAGTACATGTCAACAAGTTTTTGTACCTCACCGTCATCAAGGTCGGATTTATTAAAGCATATTTTTACTCCGACATTTGAGCTTTGGCAGATTGCGAGCATCTTGTCAACAAATATCAGGTCGGGCGACGGATTGGCAACAGAGGCAACTATAATCATTTCGTCAATATTTGCAACAGGCGGACGGATAAACATGTTAATTCTGGGGTGAATTGCATCTATTGACCCTTTGTCGCCGTCTGTAATGGTTATATCAACTTTGTCTCCTACGCATGGTGACATATTCTTGTTGCGAAAATGCCCCCTTGCTTTACATTCTATTATGCGCCCTCCTATGTCAACATAGTAAAATCCGCCTATCCCTTTGACTATAATTCCTGTATCCATTTATTCACCGTCAATTACTGAAGTCTATTTGTGTTCTGAGGCTCAATGTATCATTATGATAGATAATATATTCATTCACCTTATTTCCCTTTACCTTGACAACTATCTCATCCAAGGTAGCCGGGTCAATTGTCTGTTCGAAAATAACCTTTGAATCACCTTCGGAATTTTTTTCTACAATCTTGACCTTTGTAGGTCCGTCGAGGGCTTCCGTACTGTAATTAAATGTCTTTTCTTTAAGAACGGGTTCATTTGATTCTGAGGTTGTATCTTCCTTTTCATCCTCGGTCTTTTCGGAAGCAAGTATAATTGACACCTTGGTTTTGGGCGAAACCTTGTCGCCGGGGTCAATTGACTGTTCAATAACCCTGCCAGCTTCAACCGAATTACTCTCTATATATGTTACCTTTTCGTTAAGTATAAGTCCGTTTTCTTCAAGCTTTTCTCTTGCCTGTTCCATGGTGAGTCTCAATACATTGGGAACAACACAATCTATTTCTTCGCTTCCCTTACTTACGGTAAAAATAAACTTATTACCGTCTTGCCTCAGGGAAATAATCTCATCAGCTTCAAACTCTGTATCTGTCTTATATTTAACATCAACCTCATAGCCCTTGCTTCGGAACTCGTCAATTACAGATGCAGACATTCCGCTGTATGATGCGGTGTCTATGTTCTCGGGTCCTGCACTTAAGTGAACTGTAACATGTGTTCCTTTTTTTACAGAATTTCCTGCATTTATACTTTGATATATAACTGTATTTTCCTGAGCGGGTCCAGGCTGTTTGTCTCCGACTTCAAGGATGAGACCGTACCTTGATGCAAGCTTCTCTGCATCGTCAAAGGATTGGTCAACAAAATCGGGTACATCTACATCTTCGTTCTTGAAAAACATAAATATCGGTGCATCGGGATTGAAAATATAGAGTACCGTAAAGAAGCCTCCGCCTACAACAATAAGGGCAATAAGAATTGCAGCAATAACCATATTGAAGGTTGACCTTCCCTGCGGTTCGTCTTCATATTCTTCATCCTCATAAATATCGCCTTGTTCTTCCTCCAAGTAGTCCTCGGATGCATCAATTTCTTCGTCCTGTACAATCTCTTCTGCTGTGTTGTCATCAACAGTTATTTGAGGTGCAATTTTGATATCATCGTCATCTTCATCCGATGGTGAATCTATAGCTGCCTTCAAAAGAACATTTACTGTATCAAGGTCGTTTTTCATTGCATTAACTCCCTGATAACGCTTTCTTGTTTCTTTTGAAATTGCCTTGAGGACAATATCCTGAAGCATGGGATGAATATCGGGAGAAAGTATCGAGGGGTCAACAGGCGTTTCCTCAAGATGCTTCATAGCTACTGCTATTGGCGATTCGCTCTCAAACGGAACCTTGCCTGTAAGCATCTCATAAAGAACAATACCCAAAGAATATATGTCACTTCGGCAGTCAACATATCCGCCTCTTGCCTGTTCGGGCGAGATATAGTGAACCGAACCCAATATAGAATCCCCTACTCTCATTGTTGAACTGTTGCTCGCTCTTGCAATACCAAAATCAGTAACCTTGACAAGATTGTTATTTGTAATCATGATGTTATGAGGCTTAATGTCACGGTGAATAATATTTTTTTCGTGTGCTACGGAGAGAGCACCGCATATCTGTGATGCAATTTCTGCACTTTCCTGCGACGAGAGCTTGCCGTTTGCCTTGATATATTCCTTAAGGGTAGTACCCTCAATATATTCCATTACTATATAATGATAACCGTTTTCCTCGCCGACATCGTATATAGAAACGATGTTTGGATGTGCAAGGCATGCAGCAGCCTGTGCTTCGGCGTTGAAGCGGTTTACAAATTCTTCTCCGCCCTCCAGGTCATTTCTTAATACCTTGACAGCAACATCTCTGTTAAGTACATTGCAATGTGCCTTGTAGACATATGCCATGCCACCTTTTCCAACTTCTTCTATTATTGTATATCTTCCACCAAGTGTAGTACCTATCATCACTATTTCTCCTCATCGCAAATTTTGACGGTTATTACCGAAATATTATCTCTTCCGCCATGGTCATTTGCCATAGCTATAAGTTTGCCTGCTGTGTCTTTTTTAGAATTTTTTATAATTTTTTTGATTTCATCATCGATAAGCATGGTGTGAAGTCCGTCTGAACATATCAAAAGCGTATCACCGCTTTTTAGATTATTTACAAAGGTATCTACGATTACATCATCCTCCGAGCCAACAGCTCTTGTTATAACATTTTTTTGCGGATGAACTCTTGCTTCCTCATGAGATATGAGACCTCTTTTAACCAGATTTGCCACAAGCGAATGGTCGGTTGTAATCTGATTGAGCTTTCCTTTGGAATAAATGTATCCTCTACTGTCTCCTACGCTGGCAGTATAAAGAATATTATGTGTTATAAGGCAAACAACAACGGTTGTTCCCATTCCGTTAAGTTCTGTTTTATTAAGCGAAGCCTTGTAGATCTGAGCATTAGCTGTACGAACTGCATCACTAAGCAATGTACAAATATCATTACTGTTCATTGACAGAAAATCATTACTCAGAATATAGTCGGAAATAATCTTTACTGCCTGTGAGCTTGCATATTCTCCGCCCTCGTAGCCTCCCATTCCGTCAGCTACTATAAACAGACCTGAGGTTTGGGACAGTTCTTTTGCAAAAACAGAGTCCTGATTGTCACTTCGGACAAGTCCTACATCTGTTCCGTATGAAACATTCATAGTTGTGCCTCCTTTCGCCTGAGCTGACCGCACGAAGCATTGATGTCACTTCCAAGCTCTCTTCGTACGGTAACAGGGATTGAATATCCCTCAAGTACAGACATAAATTTCTTTATCTTTTCTTTTGATGGTTTTGTAAATGAGTTTTCCTCAACATTATTTACGGGAATTAAATTAACATGGCAAAGCATTCCTTTGATTTTTTTTGCAAGAATGTGTGCCGTTTCCTCGGTGTCATTGACACCGTTTATCATAGCGTATTCAAAGCTTATCCGCCTCTTTGTATGCTCTACATAATCTTTGCACGCTTCTATAAGCTCATCAGCATTATACGCCTTGTTTACAGGCATTATAGTGTTTCTTATTTCGTCTGTAGGTGCATGAAGCGAAATGCTTAATGTTATCGGAAGATTCTGCTGTTTAAGTTTGTGTATTGCAGGCACAAGGCCGCATGTTGAAAGCGATATATGGCGATACCCTATATTTATGCCGTTTTCATCATTGACATTTTTTAGAAACTTTATTACATTATCAAAATTGTCAAGCGGTTCTCCTATGCCCATCATAACTATATTTGATATTCTCTCGCCGATATCCTTTGAAGCAAAAATTACCTGATCCAGTATCTCACCGGGGCTGAGAGAGCGAACAAGTCCGCCGATTGTTGATGCACAGAATTTGCATCCCATTCGGCATCCGACCTGACATGATATACATATCGTAACACCATGCTTATAGTACATGACTACGCTTTCTACCCTGTTTCCGTCACCAAGCTCAAAAAGATATTTCTTTGTCTTATCGATTTTCGATTCGAGCTTTCTTACAATCTTTACAGTGCTTATATAACTTACGGCAGACAGCTTTTGTTTAAGCTCCTTTGATATATCTGTCATATCATCGAAGCACCGGGCACCTCTGTGGAGCCATGCAAAGATTTGTTTGGCACGAAATGGTTTTTCGCCCATTGATACCAAAAATTCTTTAAGTTCTTCAAATGTTAAATCTTTAAGATTAGTCATGATTTATTCCTTCATTAAAAGAGATATAAAAAATCCATCACAATCATTCCTGTGAGGATAAAGAGTTATGTATCCGTCATTTTGGATTGTGCAATCAATTTTTATAAGTTTGAAATCTTTGCGGTGATTTAAAAACTCAAATAAAACACCTTGATTTTCCTCATATGTTGTCGTGCAGGTAGAAAATACCATTCTACCGCCTTTTTTTAGATACTGTGCCGCGTTATAAAGTATTTTAAGACTTATTTCCGACAGCTCTTTTATGTCCTCGGATTTTCTTGCGTATTTAATATCAGGTTTTTTTCGTATTATTCCAAGTCCCGAACACGGTGCGTCTACAAGAATAAAATCTGCGGTATCTATATATTCCTCATGGATAACAGTAGAGTCCGTAACCTTTGTACTAACACATGTTATACCGAGCCTTGATAAATTTTCTTCTATTCTGTTTATTTTATATTCGGATACATCAAAAGCATGTATTATACCGCTGTTTTGTGTTATCTCTGCAAGATGTGTTGTTTTTCCTCCCGGTGATGCACACATATCAATAACTACACTGTCTTTGCCAGGATTTAATACATGCCCTGCATATGCACCGGCAGAATCCTGTATATAGAAAAGGCCTTTTTTGTATGCATCGGATGTAAGAATATTACCTACCTTTTCTGCAGAAATAAGATAATCTATTTCGGGAAATACAGGTGATGTATATCCTTCGCATATCCATCCGTCATCGTTTAGCATTTTTACAAGATTATCAGCGGTTGTCTTTAATTTGTTTACCCTGAGCATTGTCGCAGCTTTCTGGTTCATTGCCTTGGCAAGCTGCTCGGCTTCCTCCCCGACAGTATCAATCCAATGTTCTATTATCCATTGGGGACATGAATACTTTATGCTAAGCATTTTGTTTCTGTCCTTGGGAAGAGATATATTTTCTTCATTTGACGATATCTTGCGAAGTAGTGCATTAACAAAAGAAGCTGCCTTGTAATTTGATTTTTTTGCAAGCTTTACGCCCTCATTAACTGCCGCACTTTCCGGAATTCTGTCCATAAATAATATCTGGTAGACAGAGATTCTGAGTACACACAAAATATACGGCGATATCTTATTGAGCTTTATAGAAGAAAACAAAGAAATTGTATAATCTATATATTCCAGATTTCGCAGAACTCCATTAACAAGCTCTGACACAAGCCTTATATCCTGCTGACTCATGTCGGTACCAGCCCTGAATGTGTTCAGCTCATCGGAAAGCGAAGATGAATTTCTTAAAATATTATATATAATATCTACACTTGCTTTTCGGGGATTAGTTGTCATATCTGCCTCTTAAAATTATACCTGCATCTATTTTGTTGCCTTTAAGATATTCGGAAACGGGCATCTGTTTTTTGCCCTCGGGTTGTATTTCGTATATTCTGAGAACGCTTAAATTTCCGCAACAAACATCAAAGCTGTCTGTGTCTACAGAAAGTATTACACCCGCTTTATCAATTGTGCAATTTATATCTTGCGGTACTGCCTTAAGAATTTTCAGCGATTTTCCGTTCATTGTGCATGATGCCTTTGGAAATGGCGTAAGTCCTCGTATAAGGTTGGAAATTTCCAATGCTGTTTTGTTCCAATCTATAACAGTCATTTCCTTGGTTATCATGGATGCATAATGAGTAGTTGTTTCGCCCTGCGGAATTCTTGGTATAGTCTCTATGTTTTTAATTGTTTTCAAAAGTAAGTCTGCACCCTCTGATGCAAGTCTGTCGTGAACTGTTCCGAAGTTATCTTCCTGTGTGAGTTTGATTTTTGAACTAAGTAGCATATCGCCTGTGTCAAGACCTGTATCCATAAACATAGTCGTGACACCCGTTTCCTCCAAACCGTCAATCAGTGCCCACTGCATAGGTGCAGCACCGCGATAGGCAGGAAGAAGAGAGCCGTGAACATTTATACAGCCGTACCTCGGATAATCTATAACATACTTTGGCAAAAGTTTGCCATATGCAACTACTGCAATAAGGTCGGGGTTTTCTTTTTTTAATATGCTTTCAAAATTTTCTTTCTTAAGATTTTCGGGTTGATATATATTTTGTATCCCAATTTCCCGAGCACAAAGATACACATCGGGAGGAGTCATCTTATGACCTCTTCCCCTGGGTTTATCCTCTGTTGTAACAACACTTGTAACATCAAATCCACCGCCAGCAAGTGCTCTCAAGGAAACACAAGCAAATTCAGGTGTTCCCATAAACATTATTTTCATATCAGACATCACTCTTCTTCCGGCTCAATAAATTCTGTAACCTTGTCTACAAACACAATTCCATCAAGATGGTCAAGCTCGTGGCAAAACGCTTTTGCAAGAAGTCCCTCACCAGAAATTGTAATCTTGTCTCCGTCTCTGTTTAATGCAGTAACGGTTACCTTTTCGGGACGGACTACATATCCGCATTTGCCGGGAACACTAAGACATCCCTCAACATCCTTTATATTGCCCTCGACATCGGTTATTTCGGGATTTATAAGCTCTATCAGCCCCTCGCCGACATCAATAACAACTATTCTTTTGAGAATTCCTATCTGCGGTGCAGCAAGTCCTACACCTCCGGCATTATACATTGTTTCTGCCATATCATCAAGAAGAGTAAGTATTCTTTCATCTATAGTCTCAACCTGACGGCATTTTTTGCGAAGTATATCGTCGCCAAGCTTTCTGATGTTTCTCAGTGCCATATGATCACCTTTCCTAGTACATATTTGATGGATTTACATCAATTGATATCTGTGCTTTTGTTCTTGATACAGATAACTTTTTGTTAAGAAACGCTATTTTATCGTATAAATCCTTTGAATAGCGTGTTTTGATTAAAATTCTATATCTGTATTTTCCGTTAATTCTAAAAATCGGTGCTTCGGTTAATTGGTAAATTATCGCTTCCGAAGAATTGATTATTTGTGTAAGCTCTTTTCGAAATCTCTCGCCAAGCATTCTTGCTTCGTCCTTTTGCTCCGATGTAAAAACAAAGTTTATAAACTCGCAAAAAGGCGGATATATGAGCAGCTTTCTGAGTTCTATCTCGTCATTGTAGAAACTGTCGTAATCCTGATTTGCGGCACAAACAACGGTCTCGTTCTCAGGATTGTAGGTCTGAATAACGGCTCTTCCGCTTATATCCCCTCTTCCTGCTCTGCCTGTTACCTGAGTAATAAGGTCAAATGTCCTTTCTGCTGCACGGTAATCATCCACATTAAGACTCATATCTGCAGCAATTATACCGACAAGGGTAACATTTTCGAAATCAAGACCTTTTGTTATCATTTGTGTTCCGATAAGGATATCTGCTTCCTTGTTTTTGAATGAAGAAAGAAGTTTTTCGTGACTCAGTCTGGCAGATGTCGTATCTGCATCCATACGGATAACGCGTGCAGACGGAAACAGCTTGCCGACTTCATCAGCTACCTTTTGTGTACCTATTCCGAAATTTTTTATATATTTACTTGAGCATTCGGGACATGAGCTATATTGACCCTGTGCATAGTCGCAATAGTGGCAGACCAGCTTTTCTATTGATTTATGATAAGTCAGAGACACATTGCAATTGGGACATTTTGGAACATAGCCGCAGTTTCTGCACGAAACAAAGCTGGCAAAGCCTCTTCGGTTTAAGAAAAGAATGGTTTGTTCGCCCTTTTCCAGATTAAGTGACATTTCTTGGATAAGTCTTCTGCTGAATATACTCATATTTCCCTCGGACATTTCCAGACGCATATCGGCAATAATGGTTTTCGGAAGTCCTGAGGTACTTATTCTGTTTGGCATAGAAAGTAGTTCATACCTTCCGCTTTGCGCTCGGAAGGTGCTTTCTACAAGGGGTGTTGCACTTGCGAGAAGTACAACAGCATCACTTTGCTTTGCACGGAATTTTGCAATTTCTATTGCATTATATTTTGGCGAGAATTCGGATTTGTATGTGTTCTCATGTTCTTCATCAATTATAAACAAACCGATATTGTCAAAGGGTGCAAAAACCGCACTTCTTGCCCCTACTGCAATATCAACCTCGCCCTCTTTAATCATTTTCCATTGTTCATATCGTTGCTTTTGGGTAAGGGAGCTGTGAATTACGGCGACACGGTCTCCAAATCTTGCCTTGACCTGTCTTACCATCTGTGGTGTAAGACTGATTTCGGGCACAAGAAAAACTGCATTCTTGCCGATGGCTACGGTATTTTCGATAAGCTCAAGATAAACCTCTGTCTTTCCGCTTCCTGTAACTCCGTTTAATAAGAAGGTTTTTTTGCCGTCATTTCGGATACTTTCCCAAACACGTTCACAAACTTTCTTTTGGTCATTATTCAGAACATGCCTTACATAATCGGCATTATAATCGTCTCCGAATAATTCCTCTCTTTCTACTGTTTCATAAACAGTAACATAGCCCTTTTTACATAGAAAATCAACAACGGACTTTGATACAGAAGCATATTCCAAAAGGTCGCTGAGAGACATATCGCCATAGTCAGAAAGCGTCTCAAGGCACCTTGCTCTTGCAGGGGCTTTCTTTGACATTGCATCAATCAGCGATGAAACTTCCTCATAATCAAGCTCAAGACAAACCCTTTTTTTGATGGTATCCTTTATTCCCTGATGCATACTTTCTTCAATTGAGATAATACCTCTTTTCTCCATCGTCAGTAGTACAGAAGTGAGGTTTTTTGAGGTTATAAGCTCACTGAGCTTATCAAAACTTATACTGCCCTCCTCCAAAAGATATGAATATATCTCATTTGCTCTTACAGAGTGTTCAATATAATTTTTGTTATCCTCGCTTAACTCAGCGCATAGGCATATTTTCTTTTTGAAAACAGTTCCAATGCCAACGGGAATTATAGACTTAATTGCAGAAATATAACTGCAAAAGTATCTGTGAACCATAAACTTAACCAGTTTTACGGATTTTTCGTCAAAATATGAATATGTGTCTCTTACTTCGTGAATCGCCTTGAGTCTGGAATAGTCCGACTTATCGGCAAGTGATATTACATATGCCTCGCATAGTTTATTGCTTCTGCCAAAAGGCACAATAACTCTTACGCCGACTCTTACAACATCACTTAAATCTTCGGGCACAAGATAATCATATATATTGTCCGTGGCTTTTGAAAATGTATTAAGTACAACTTCAGCTATCAAGCCGGTGTCCTCCAAAACACATCAAAATTATTATTCCTCAGTAATATCAATTACTGCTTCCTGCTCCAGAATGTCGTTGAGAGTTGTATCGTTCTCCTCAAAAACATCTCTTGATGTTTTGAGAGTAACCTTGTTTTCTGCAATTTCATTAACTGCAATACTTACAGGCTTGTCCGACTTGCACTCAACAAACACATTGTCTTTCCTGGAAAAAATCTCTCTTGCTCTCTTTGCGGTTGCAATTACAAGAGTATATTTACTGTCAATTTTCTTTGCTTTCATAAGTTCTGATGCAGATGGTTTTAACATATTTCGCACACCTCTTTAATTAAATTCTTATTTCTTGATATTTTTTGGCTTTCGCCAATTATGATTGAACGGAATGTTTCTACAGCCTCATCAAGATTATCGTTGACAAGTATGTAATCATAATTATCTATGAGCTTAACCTCTTCGTAGGCTCTTTCTATTCGTTTGTCAATGACTTCCTGCGTTTCTGTATTTCTTTCTGCAAGTCTTCTGCGAAGCTCCTTAAACGATGGCGGAAGAACAAATATACCGACCGCATCATCAAACGAGCGTTTTACCTGGCCTCCGCCGTTAACTTCAATTTCCAAAATAACATTCTTGCCCTCGGAAATCATATCATTAACAGGTTTTTTGGGAGTACCGTAATAGTTTCCGCAAAATTCTGTCCATTCTGCAAGACCATCGTTTTTAATAAGATTTTCAAATTCCTCTCTGGTCTTGAAGTAATATGTTACGCCTTCCTTGTCTGTAGTTCTCGGTGCTCTGCTTGTTGCCGATATAGAAAGGAAGGAATTGTCATCGGGATATCTCTTGAAATATTCCTCCATTATTGTGCCTTTACCCGTTCCTGACGGACCTGACACAACAAAAACAGTTCCTTTTTTGCTACTCAATTTCATCCCCCTCATCCGCAGTTTCCATATCCTTACCGCTTATTCTTGCTGCGATGGTTTCTGTCTGGATTGCAGAAAGTATGATATGGTCGCTGTCAGTTATTATTACGCTTCGTGTCCTTCTGCCGTATGTAGCATCTATGACCGTTCCGTTTTCTCTTGCCTCCTGAACCATTCGTTTTATAGGTGCAGACTCAGGGCTGACAATTGCTATTATTCTGCCCGAGGATACTATGTTTCCGTATCCGACATTTATAAGTTTCATATTATCACCTTGCAGTTTATTCTATATTTTGTATTTGCTCTCTTAATTTCTCTATTTCTGCCTTGAGGTCAACAACTGCCTTGCCTATTTCAAAGTCATTGCATTTGCTTCCCATTGTATTGGCCTCTCTGTTAAGCTCCTGAACAGTAAAGTCAAGCTTTCTTCCGACGGGAATGTCGCTACTGAGAAGTGATGCAAACTCCTTGAGATGGCTGTGAAATCTCACAATTTCCTCAGTTATATTTACCTTGTCCGAGAAAATTGCAACCTCTGTAAGAAGTCTTGCTTCATCATAATCTATACCGCCAAGAACTTCTTCCATGCGTTCTTTGATACGGTTTCTGTGTTCATCCACCGTAAGCGGTGCTCTTTTTTCGATTGTGTCAAGAATATTTTCCACTCCGCTTATTGTATCTTCAAAGAAGTCAAATAATCTTGCACCCTCTCTTGCACGGTTGGCTGTTATATCATCAAGTGCAAGCGAAAGAACTTCTTTTGTATCGGCAATTATCCTGTCATTGTCCTGTTCCTTGCGTTCTATGTTGAAAACATCAGGAAATCTTGCAACGGAAGTAACTGTTATATCATCAGTTAATCCAAGTTTTGAAGACATCTCCCTAAGTGCATCGCAGTAACCTCTGGCAACCGACTCATTGAGTGTTATAAGCTTGTCATCGCCGTCTACGGTATCGTATTGGATAAATACATCGACCTTGCCTCTGCTTATTCTGGATGATATGAGTTCTCTTACGCAGTCTTCTACAAATGTATATTGTTTATAGAGTCTTATATTGTAATCAAGATACCTGTTATTTACACTCTTGATTTCTACGGTGATTTTGTAATCGTCAAAGAGCTTTTCGCCCCTTCCGTAGCCTGTCATACTTTTTATCATATGCGTTTTCATCTCCAAATATATTTTTACAGTTTATTATATCAAAATCTATCGAAAATTACAATAGATTTTCATAATTTTGTTAATCAAATTTTTTGAGAGCGCTTCCGCCAAGATAATCGAAAAGCCTGCCTTGATATGTGCCTCTTTTTAACATCTGGGCATCTATTGTATCCTTTATTTTCCACCAGCTTGTTCCGTAGTTGCAGAAAATTGTATGTTCCTCCTTGGCTCTGCCTATAAGTCTCTGTATAACAACATCTGGAGACAGATGCTCCAGAAAAGCTATAACCCGCTCAACATAATCCATGTATGTGCCCATATCAAAGTCTTTTGTCAAATACATTTCTGCCATGGGGGTGTTTTTTGCTATATACAGACTATGAAGTTTAACCTGATTTACACCGAGAGCAGAGATAATTCTTGCACATTCCGTAACATCCTCCATATCATCCCATGGAAGATTAAGTATAAGATGCACACAGGTTTCAAAGCCGTATTTTTTTATGGTAAGCACCGCATCAATAAACTGCGCAAGAGTATGGCCTCTGTTGATTTTTTTGAGTGTCTTATAATTTACGCTTTGAAGTCCGAGTTCTATTGATATATTTATTCCTGTCTTTTGTGAAAGTTCATACAGAAACTTCATGTAATCATCCCTGATACAATCTGGTCTTGTAGAAATTGCAATCTCTGCAATCTTATCTTTAACTGCTGCCGTTATATTTTCCTTGAACACATCAAGCGGCATATATGTATTTGTAAAATTCTGAAAATATGCAATAAACTTATCTGCCTTGTACTTTGAACCTATAAAACGCATATTTTCGTCAATTTGTTCGGACACACTCATTGTAACGGGTAAGTTTTCAAACGCCGCCCCGACCTCTGCGCAGAATATACATCCGCCCTCAGAGCATGTTCCGTCTCTGTTCGGGCATGTAATGGGAAGGTTTACAGGAAGCTTATATACCCTTTCGCCGTATTTGTTTTTCAAATAATCAGAATATGTATTGTATATCATATATTTTTCCTAAACACTTTCTACATCGTTTTTGAATTGATTATACTCTTCTTCTGTTGCATAGTAGACAAACTCATAATCACGGCTCAGCTTTCGCGAAACAGTTTCGGTCTTATCTGTTGAGCCTCTGTCTACAATAACTATATACGGTACTGTTCTTCCGCCATAGTTGTGCAGATAATTAAATATCGTACACCGAATAATATATTCTATGTTTTCTTCTTGATTTCTGACATGAATAAATACAAATATATCCTTGTTCTTTCTACCGTTATCAAAAAAGAATTTTACTATTCCCGATATCATCTCGCACAGACCAAAAACAACCAGGAAAGTAATTACTGTCTTGAAAATAATAGCTGACATATAAACACCTCTTTGCATCATAATATGCAAAGAGGTGCCTTTGTGGTGAATTAAATGCCTGCCTTTTCTCTTAGAAGCTGTGCCCTGTCGCATTTTTCCCAAGGCAAATCTATATCTGTTCTTCCAAAATGTCCGTATGCTGCAGTCTGCTTATATATTGGTTTTCTTAAGTCAAGATCACGAATGATTGCAGCGGGTCTTAAATCAAATACAGACTTTACTGCCTCAGAAATAACTTCCTCAGGCACAACAGATGTACCGAATGTATCAACAAGTACAGAAACAGGGTTTGCAACCCCGATTGCATATGCAAGCTGTACCTCGCATTTGTCAGCAAGCCCTGCGGCAACAATGTTTTTTGCAACATATCTTGCGGCATAGCATGCACTGCGGTCAACCTTTGTGGGATCCTTACCCGAAAAAGCACCGCCGCCGTGACGGGCATATCCGCCGTAGGTATCGACAATAATTTTTCTTCCCGTAAGTCCGCTGTCACCCTGAGGTCCGCCAATTACAAAACGACCTGTGGGATTAATAAAGTATTTTGTATTTTCATCAAGAAGCGATGAATCAACAACAGGCTCAACTACATGCTTTATCATATCATCATGTATTGTATTAAGACTCACTTCATCGCTATGCTGTGTCGAAATAACAATTGTATCAACTCTTACGGGCTTGCCGTCTATATATTCTACGGTTACCTGTGTTTTTCCGTCAGGTCTCAGATACTTGAGAGTTCCGTCCTTTCTTACATCTGTAAGCCTCTTTGAGAGCTTATGTGCAAGAGAAATAGGAAGCGGCATAAGCTCTTCGGTTTCTCTGCAGGCATATCCAAACATCATACCCTGATCGCCGGCACCGTGGTCAAGCTCTTCGGTATTGCTCTTCTTTGCTTCCATAGACTTGTCAACTCCAAGAGCAATATCTCCCGACTGCTCGTCTATACTGGTAATTACTGCACATGTATGGCAATCAAAGCCAAACTTTGCTCTGTCGTATCCAATCTCCTTTATTGTCTCGCGTGCAACCTTTGGTATATCAACATAACAATCTGTTGTTATCTCACCCATTATCATAACCATGCCGGTTGTAACTACAGTTTCGCACGCAACACGGGCCTGGGGGTCTTTTTCCAAAATGGCATCAAGAACCGCATCAGACACCTGATCGCAAATTTTGTCGGGATGTCCTTCTGTAACCGACTCTGATGTAAAAAACTTTCTCTCCATAATGTTTTGTCCTCCGTGGTTTTATTAAATCAAAAATTTTACTCCGCATGAAATCATAGTCATAACAATTCCAGCAATGATAACTCCTGCAAATATTGCAGGAAGTGCATCCTTAAGACGCATATTGAGAATTCCTGCAATCATAGCGCCTGTATATGCACCTGTACCGGGAAATGGTATTGCAACAAATATCAAAAGTCCCAGTTTTTTATATTTATTGAGCTTAAGGCTTTTTTCCTTGGTTCTTCTGTCAAGCCATATTCCGAGTTTTGAAAACATCTCCGAATGAAGAAGCCATTCTATCAAGGGTCTTATGAGTAATATAACAAACGGAACAGGAAGCAAGTTTCCTATAACCGATATTACATATACCCAAAACCAATTAAGACCAAGTCCTATTCCCAGGGGTATTGCTCCCCTTAGTTCAATAACAGGAACCATTGATACTGCAAATGTACCGAATATCGGATTTATACCGACAAGAAAATTCTCTATAGTCTCTATCATAATTATTTTGTACCGAAAATTCTGTCGCCGGCATCACCGAGACCGGGAAGAATATATCCATTCTCATTAAGACAATCATCAACTGTACCGCAATAAATATCAACATCAGGATATGCTTCTGCAATAGCTTTTATACCTTCCGGTGCGGCAACAATACATACAAATTTGATATTCTTAACTCCCCTGTCCTTGAGGAAGCCTACAGCCGCCGCAGATGACACACCTGTTGCAAGCATGGGGTCAACAATTATTGCATCTCTTGATGCTATATCCTCGGGCAATTTGCAATAATATTCAACAGGCTGAAGTGTTTCGTGGTCGCGGTAAAGACCGATATGTCCAACCTTTACATTGGGCATAAGATTAAGCATACCGTCAACCATTCCGAGTCCTGCTCTGAGTATGGGAACAATCGCAAGTTTCTTACCTGCAATTATCTGTGTTTTTGCAATAGCAAGCGGTGTCTGAATTTCCACATCTTCAAGAGGAAGGTCTCTTGTAACCTCATAGCCCATAAGCATGGAAATTTCGTTGACATATTCTCTGAATTCCTTTGAACCCGTCGCTACATCACGCATTCTGGAAATCTTGTGCTTAATAAGCGGATGGTCCATAATCTGAACATTATCATAAAGTGGGTACTTCATAACAAATCACCTCATATATTATTTTTCTAAAGACATCATTTTGTCCACACGAACACCGTGGCGTCCGCCCAAAAATTCATTTGTCACAAACTCTTTAACTATATCCTTGGCAAGCTCGCTGCCGACAACTCTGCCTCCCATCGTGAGAACATTTGCATTGTTGTGCTGTCTTGTCATCTTTGCACTAAATGTATCGTGGCATTGTGCCGCACGGATACCCTTGTGCTTATTTGCACACATATTCATACCGATACCTGTACCGCATACGAGAATACCTTTTTCACATTCGCCATCAGTTATTTTCTTGCAGAGTGCATCAGCTATATCGGGATAATCAACACTTTCCTGGGTGTATGTTCCTACATCGCAAACCTCATAGCCTTCGCCCTTAAGATAATCAACAAGTATTTCCTTGAGTTCAAAACCGCCGTGGTCACATCCAATTGCTATCATTTTTCATTGCCTCCGTTTTGTAGTGTTTTGTTTTTTTCTTCAAGCTCACGCTCTGCCTGAGACTTACGAAGATATACAGGATTTAGTGTATACGCATCATCAAAATCTCCCCTCAATGCTCTTTGCAGTGCAGAAAATGCCACTGAGGATGCCTTAGGTAATAACAAATGGCAGGGAGCTGTTTTCCAATCTTCATTGGCTCTTGATTTTATTCTGTCATTATGTACATGTGCAGCATCACCGCAGAAAATAACCTTCTTTCCGCTGAGTTCATCAAGAAGCTCATCAATATGAATTGCTTTATCGTCAATAAGTTTTTTGCCGTTTTTATATAATGCCGTATATACTTCATCTCTTCTGGCATCAATCATCGGACATATTATTACATCCTCAGCGTGACAGAAATTATATGCAACAGCATCGAGTGATGAAACACCGATTATAGGCTTATTAAGAACCTGCGAAAAGCTCTTTACAGTTGCCATTCCTATTCTCAGTCCCGTAAAGGAACCCGGGCCGAGACATACGGCAAAAACATCAATGTCTTCAAGCTTACTTCCGAGAGTTGACAGAAGAGAATCCGTCATTGGCATAATCGTCTGTGAATGTGTAAGTTTGTCCGAAACTGTATATTCTCCCAAAAGCTTGTTTTCATCCAGAACAGCAACAGAAGCCGTGAGAGTAGAAGTATCCATTGCAAATATTTTCATTAAATTACTGCCCCCTCAATCACAATCTCCCTATACTGCTCGGAAACTGACAAATCCTTGGAAATCGTAACCGTTATGTGTTTCATATCAAGTATATCCGAAATATTTACAGACCACTCGACAACCACCACGGCATTTTGGGATATATAGTCCTCCCAACCAATGTCATACATTTCATCCGATGAAGAAATGCGATATACATCAAAGTGAAAAAGCGGTATACTTCCGTTTCTGTATTCATTGACTATAGTAAAGGTCGGACTCGAAACTCTGTCCTTTATGCCAAGTCCCCTTGCAATACCTCTTACAAATGCTGTTTTGCCTGCGCCGAGGTCTCCGTCAAGTGTTATGATTTCGCCGCCGCAAAAGGTTTTTGCAAGATTTTCGGCAAATTCTTCTGTTTGTTCAGTAGTGTAAGATATATATTTCATTTATCCTCCAAATCAGAACAGACCTACAATTTCTCCATCTTCGGTAATATCAATATTATTTGCCGCAGGTGCCTTGGGAAGTCCCGGCATTGTCATGATGTCACCTGTGAGGCATACTGCAAATCCTGCTCCGTTTGATATATTTACATCGCGAACGGTTATATCAAATCCCGTCGGTGCACCAAGAAGTGCAGGGTCATCGGAAAGTGAATACTGTGTCTTTGCCATACATACAGGAACCTTGTCAAGACCCATATCCTCAAGCTGCTTGATTTTCTTATCAGCCTTCTTGGTATATATTACTCCGTTTGCTCCGTATATCTTTGTTGCTATTGTGTTTATTTTTTCTTTAATAGAAAGCTCTGTATCATATATAGGTGCGTAATTTGACTCTGTACTGTCTACTGTCTCACAAACCATCTTTGCAAGCTCTACGCCGCCTTCTCCGCCCTTGGCAAACACCTCTGCCATAGCGCATTTAACACCGATTTCCTTGCAGTAGTCTGCAACATATTGTTTTTCTGCTTCTGTATCTGTTACAAACGCATTTATTGCCACAACAACAGGCACACCAAAGGACTGCATGTTTTCTACATGCTTTTTAAGATTTACAATGCCCTTTTTGAGTGCATCAAGATTTTCCTCTTTGAGCATATCCTTCTTTACGCCGCCATTATATTTGAGTGCTCGTATTGTAGCAACAACAACAACTGCATTTGGCTTAAAGCCAGCAAAACGGCACTTGATATCAAGGAACTTTTCCGCACCCAAATCGGCACCGAAGCCCGCTTCGGTAATAGTATAATCACCGAGCTTGAGTGCAAGCTTTGTAGCAAGTATACTGTTACAGCCGTGAGCGATATTTGCAAAGGGTCCGCCGTGCATTAGGCAAGGTGTATTTTCGAGTGTCTGTACAAGGTTTGGCTTGATAGCATCCTTCATAAGAAGCGCCATTGCACCCTCTGCCTTGAGGTCATGTGCTGTAACGGGTTTTCCGTCATTGGTATATGCAACAATAATCCTTGCAAATCTGTTTTTGAGATCCTGAAGATCGCTTGCAAGACAAAGAATTGCCATAATTTCGGATGCAACGGTAATCATAAATCCGTCCTCACGGGGAACACCGTTGAGCTTGCCGCCAAGACCTACAACAATATTTCTGAGCGAACGGTCATTCATATCCATTACACGCTTAAATACAATTGATGTGGGGTCTATTCCGAGTTCATTTCCCTGCTTGATATGGTTGTCAAGCATTGCGGCAAGAAGATTATTTGCAGCAGTTATTGCGTGCATATCTCCCGTAAAGTGAAGATTGATATCTTCCATAGGTACAACCTGCGAATATCCTCCGCCTGCCGCACCGCCCTTAACACCCATTACAGGTCCGAGCGAAGGCTCTCTTAAAGCTATAACGGCATTCTTGTTAATCTTTGCCATAGCTTGTCCGAGACCTACTGTTATTGTAGTTTTGCCCTCTCCTGCGGGAGTGGGGTTGATGGCAGTAACAAGAATCAGCTTGCCATCCTTTTTATCCTTGAGATTATCAAGAACATCAAGATTGATTTTAGCCTTATATTTTCCGTAGTATTCAATGTTGTCCTCGTTTAATCCAAGCTTTGAAGCTATTTTGCCGATGTGTTCGGGCTTTGCATTCTGTGCAATTTGAATATCTGTTAACATAGTCGGTCTCCTTTTGTTTTAATAATACAGACAGCTTGTGCGGATATTCCAAGGCCTTCGCCCTCAAATCCGAGCTTTTCTGTGGTTGTTGCCTTTACACTTATTGCGGATTTATCCACCTTAAGCGCATCGGCTATATTCTGCCTCATTGCATCAATGTACGGTGCAAGTTTCGGCTTTTGTGCAACTATTGTAGAGTCAACATTAGACACTTCGTATCCATTATCTTCGAGGTGTGTCCTTACCTTTTTGAGAAGTTCTATACTATCGGCATCTTTATAGCTCATGTCATTATCGGGAAAGAGCTTCCCTATATCGCCAAGAGCCGCCGCACCCAAAAGTGAATCCATTATTGCATGCAGGAGAACATCGGCATCCGAGTGACCGATAAGTCCAAGATTATACTCTATTTCCTCGCCGCCGAGAATAAGTCTTCTGTTTTCGCCAAGACGGTGAACATCATATCCGGTTCCTATTCTAAACATCCAATAACACCTCCGCAACAGCAAGGTCGCTGTAGCTTGTAAGCTTAATATTTGTTGTGTTTCCTTCGATAAGCCTTACCTTTTCGCCGTAATGCTCAGCAAGAGCACAGTCGTCGGTGACCTCAAGAGCTTCAAATGCAGCATTCTTGTGACATCTTAGTATAAAATCTCTTTCAAAGCATTGCGGTGTCTGTATCTGCCAGAGGATATTTCTGTCAAGAGTTTTGTCAATATACTGACCGTCCGACGATACCTTGACTGTATCTGTGACTTTGGTACCTACTGCACATGAACCGTACTCTTTAAGAGTTTGACAGCACTCAGTTATTACGCTCTCCTCAATAAGCGGTCTTGCCGCATCATGAATAAGAACATAATCGGTATCAATTGTTTTGATTCCCTTAAAAACACTCATCTGGCGCGTGGTTCCGCCCTCGATTATTGCCGTAACCTTGTCAAAATTAAATTTCTTGACAATATCGCTTGAGTATACAACATAATCCTTATGCGTAACAATAACTATACTGTCAATTGCTCTGCAATTTTGAAATTTTGATATTGTATGGGCAATCACCGGTATGCCCAAGGCATCCACAAACTGTTTGGGAACATCAGTACCAAATCTTGTACCGCTTCCTCCTGCTGCAATTACAACACCGAATTTCTTTTTCAACCATATCCCTCTTTACTTTAAAAATTCCGAAACTGCATTCTTCATGTCAGTCTTGTCACAGGTTCTTACAAAACGGATTTCTTTGGTTTTGAGCTGAGATAATGATTTGGGTATCTCCATACCGCTTATTTCAGAAAGTTTACTTAACAAAGTGAATTCATCGTATCTATCAAAATCTTCATCCGATACAGCCTCAAGTACACTCTTGTTGAATTTGTAGGGATTTGCTGTAGATGCAATAACCGTCTTGGTTGCATCTTCTGTCTTTTGGACATAATCAAGGTAAACCTTGATACCTACTGCTGTATGGGTGTCTGCAGTATAATTATATTCATCTTTTATCTTGTTAATGGCAGTCTTGGTCATATCATCATCACAACAGCCTGCAGCAAAGGATAAGTCAATCTTGTTTTTGATTTCGTCAGATACAGTATATTCTCCCTTTTCGGAAAGGTCTTTCATATACTCTGAAACAAGCTTATCATCAAAATCAGACACTATATACAAAAGTCTCTCAAGATTTGAAGAAATGATAATATCCATCGAGGGTGATATAGTTGTATAAAAGTCTCTGTTCCTACTGTATGTACCGCTCAAAATAAATTCTGTAAGAACGCTGTTCTTATTTGAGGCGCAAATAAGCTTGTTTACAGGCAGACCCATTTCCTTGGCATAATATGCCGCAAGGATATTTCCGAAATTACCTGTGGGTACACAAATGTTTATTTTGTCACCCAAGTTAATTTCTCCGTCCTTTAACATGTCTGCATATGCACTGAAATAATATACAATCTGAGGAACAAGTCTGCCCCAGTTGATAGAGTTTGCACTGGAGAGTGCATAACCCTTCTTAAGAAGCTCTGCCTTGTACTCCTCGTCTGTAAATATCTTTTTTACACCTGTCTGTGCATCATCAAAATTGCCCTTAACAGCAACAACGGATACATTTGAACCCTCCTGAGTTACCATCTGCAGTTTTTGAATCTGCGAAACTCCCTCTTCGGGATAGAAAACCTGTATTACAGTACCGTCAACATCGCGGAATCCCTCAAGAGCCGCTTTACCTGTGTCACCCGATGTTGCAACAAGAATTGCAATTTTGTTGTCCTCGCCTGTTTTCTTAACAGCTCTTGTAAGAAGATGAGGAAGTATCTGGAGTGCCATATCCTTAAAAGCACATGTAGGCCCGTGCCAAAGCTCAAGAATATACATATTATCGTCCAGCTTTTTTACAGGAGCAGTGTTATCCGAGCCGAATTTGTCTGCAGTATATGCACTCATGCAACAATCTTTGATTTCTTCTTCAGTATAATCACTTAAGAATTCTTTGAGTATTGCAAAAGCACGGTCAACATATTTCATATCAGCAAGAGTACGGATTTTTTCAAGTGAAAATTGAGGTATGGTCTCGGGGACAAACAATCCGCCGTCTTCGGAAATTCCTCTTTTTATCGCTTCTGCTGAAGAAATTTTTATATTTTTGTTTCTTGTACTTTGGTATTTCATCAATGTGACCTCCGAGTGATAATTTTTAGCATTACTTAAGTATTATCTTATGGAATACCTTTTTGCCTTTTTTGACTATTATTTCTCCGTTATTAAATACAGAGCAGTCTATAACCATATTAAAGTCAGTAACCTTGTTTCCGTCAACGCTTACACCGCCCTGCTGTACGAGCCTTCTGCCCTCGCCCTTTGAGGGTATGAGACCTGCGATAAGCATAATATCAAGTATTGTTTTTCCAAGGTCGGCATCTGTTATCTCTGTTGTAGGCATATCCGCGTTATTTGAACCGCCGCCAAAGAGAGCAAGAGCTGCTTCCTGTGCTTTTGTTGCTTCTTCCTCGCCGTGTACAAGCTTGGTTACCTCATATGCAAGAACTCTCTTTGCCTTATTGATTTCTGCATCCTTGTACTGAGCCATAACCTCTATTTCCTGGAGAGGAAGGAATGTAAGAAGCTTGAGACATTTGATAACATCAGCATCATCAACATTAACCCAATACTGATAGAAATCATAAGGTGATGTCTTGTTGGCATCAAGCCAGAGAGCACCGCTCTGTGTCTTGCCCATCTTCTTACCCTCGCTGTTGGTAAGAAGAGTAAATGTCATGCCGTATGTCTGCTTCTGGTCTTTCTTACGGCAAAGCTCAATACCGCCAAGGATATTTGACCACTGGTCATCACCGCCAAGCTCTATTTTACAATCGTATTTTCTGTTTAACATAAGAAAATCGTAGCTCTGCATAAGCATATAGTTAAACTCAAGGAAAGAAAGACCTTTCTCAAGTCTCTGCTTAAAGCATTCTGCAGTTAACATTCTGTTTACGGAGAAGCAAGCACCGATATCTCTCAAAAATTCAATGTAATTGAGTTCAAGAAGCCAATCTGCATTATTGACCATTATAGCCTTACCGTCAGAGAAATCAATAACCCTGCTGAGCTGTTCCTTGAATCTCTCGCAGTTGTAATCTATGGTTTCTTTAGTCATCATGGAACGCATATCTGTTCTTCCCGAGGGGTCTCCTACATGACCTGTACCGCCGCCCACAAGAGCAATCGGTCTGTGTCCTGCATCCTGCATATGCTTCATAACAACCATCTGCAGAAAATGTCCTACATGAAGACTGTCTGCAGTGGGGTCAAAACCAATATAAAATGTTACTTTTTCATTTTCAAGAAGATTTCTTATCTCTTCCTCATGCGTAACTTGTGCAATAAGTCCGCGTTCTTTCAGTGTGTCATAAACGCTCATCTATATTCCTCCGTAAAGTTATTTGTTGTAAATTATCAAATTTAATTGTACCATATTTATATTTGAATTTCAAGCATTATTTGTGCAAAAGAGAATATGCATATCTGCCTGTCTGATATAACAGAGTGTCATAAAATCCAAACAGCACAATTCCGCCCATGTAGAGTACAGGCAATGCATACGGCAATGTCAAATTGAGTGCAAGCTTCATAACTGTGTAAACAGATGCAAAATAAAGTGTATACATTATAAATTTACAAAGTATCTGCAAAGAAAGTTTTTTTGTATCGAAAAAAGTCTTTATTATGGGATAATTTCCAAAACAAATTATATATGCTGATACGATTACAGGCGATGCACCGAGCAGAAACAAAAAAGAAAGCGCTGATGATGCCAAATACATTGTAAATGCTGTTTTCCTATCCAGTTCGTAACACATAATGTACACAAGAAGAGACGCGGCAAAAACAAGTGCCGCCTTACCTGTCGGCAGGTATACGGCAAGCCACACAAAAATAATGCAAAGTGCGGTCCCGATACCGCCGTAAGATATTTTTTTGTGCATTTAACAACCTCCGAAAATCAGCAGCATGAAATAAGGTCGCCGCCCAGACACTCACAGCAACAGTCGGCACAAATTAGACTCTGGCACATATCACATGTACTGCATCCTCCGCCGACGGGATAACCCTGATTAAAGCTCTGTCCCGTGTAACTAGTCCGTCTTGCATCCATAGCCGACTTAGCTCTGGAATATTCCTCGTTGTATGGGTCTGAGTTGCATGCAGTTGTAAAGTGTTGATAAGCCATATCATACCAACCCTTTCTTTGCATAACAATGCCCATAAGATAGTGCCATTCCGCATTACGAACCGCCATCGCATTGAGTGCATTGTGTGCTTCCATAATGCGATTTTGGTTAATAAGCTCCCTCACCTGATTGAAATTTGCATATCTGCTGTTTTGGGATGATGATGAATAAGAACCTTTGTTTTTGGTAAGTTCCGCATATGCCCAGTTGATTTCCTGCATTTTTTCCGCCGCAAGGTCGGAAAGCGGATTGTTTACAAATTTATCAGGATGATATTTTTTTGCTAGCTCCTTGTATGCTTCTTTTATCTGTTCCTCTGTTGCGTTATGGGCAACGCCAAGGACTTCATATGGATTTTTCATTTTTTGTTATTCCTTTCGTTAATAATATCACATTTGGCTCTGAGTCCAAGATATATTATGTTATCAATTATTGCTTTGTTTTTCTTTATATCAAGATTTTCGTATTCTGTGGAAAGCTCTCCAAGAGAAAAATAAAGAATATCTGTCATTTTGCTTTTTATTTCCTCTGTAAATTCGCCCTTATACCCATACTGGAGCACCGCGGGATTGTATCTTGATTTTTTGTAATCCTCATCCATATCATCGAGTGCATCCATTATATATATAATTCTGCCGAGCATGTAGCCGAATTTTTCAAGGACTGGATTTACTTCTTTGAACATAGCCTCAAGTATAACGGCAAATTCATTGGCAGCCTTGTCTATAATATCGCACTCCGTGTCTTCAAGGAACGAAAGACGCATAAGAGATGTCGATGTGACATCGCATATTTTCTTGTGTCTTTTCCTGATACCAAGGTATCTTACCCAAAACGGAAACACGGACACAAGAGCCTTAAGTGAATGTGAATCCCTGATATCGTCCTTTAGTTTATAATATGCGAGCAGAACATTCATGTCCGCCGCAAATTCCAGACCATGTGCGTTTTTGACAGTTTGTCTTTTTCCTAATTTCCGCAGGCATCCCTGTCTGGAAATATCACATGGTTCATTGGACAGAGAATCGGTAATTACAGCAAGGAAAGTAAGGTCATAGTTTAGTGCAAGTCTTACAAGCTGATTGTGTTTCTTTCCGAGCATCTTACAAAGTCCGCAGTAATATGCCCTGTATGTATTATAATCTTTAATTTTCAGTTCATCCTTATATATGTTTACATATCCAAACAATGTATAATCCCCAACTTTATATTTAATAAAATTATTCTAATACATTTGGTTATAATTTGCAACACCAATAATAAATATTTACAAATTATTAAGATGTGGCGGGAATACAGCTCCCGCCATTATCAAATCTTGGAAAAAACCGATGCAGGATGCTTGCATATAGGACATACAAAGTCATCGGGAAGAGTTTCGGATTCCAGAATATATCCGCATATATCACAGATATATCCTTTTTTGTCTGCCGGTTTCGTCTTTGGCTTAGTGTTTTCGTGATAGTATGCATATGTTATTGACGGGTCATCCGATAATACATATTGATATTTTATATCCGCAATAAACATTGTGTGTCTTCCCAAATCTACTGTTTGGCACACTTCACCGCACATATATGCATTTGCAAACTTTGGAACAACATATGCACCGTTTTCCGTACGGAAAAGGTTATCGGTTTTTTCAAATTTATTCTTCTCTCTTCCGCTGAAAAATCCAAAATGCTCAAAAACATAAAACGGTGTGTCCTCTTTGAGAACGGATACATTAAAGATACCGCTTTCTTTAATCATACTGCATGTGTAGCTGTCGTTATTTACGCAGACCATTATTTTGTCGGGCGAATAGGTAACCTGTGAAACAGTGTTCACAATACACCCATTATCCTTGCCGTCAGAATGACTTGTGAGTATATACAGACCGTATCCAAGCTTATTTAGTGCAAGACTATCCATAATAAATTCCTCCTATTTACTATTTTCAAAATACCTTACTATATTTTCCGCAGTTTTTATATCTATTCCCTCTACGGATAGCAACTTATCAACTGTGGCTTTCTTAATTGCGGTTACAGATTTGAAATGCATCAAAAGTGCTTTTCTTTTCTTGGGTCCTATACCCGAAATTTTTTCAAGCTCGCTCTCGGTATTTTTCTTTTGCTGTGTTTTACGAAGATATGTGATTGCTCTTCTGTGCATTTCGTCCTGAATGTTGGTTATAAGCATGAACGCATCGCTTTTTCTGTCTATATATATTTCTCCGTTTTCGCCGACAAGACCCCTTGTTCTGTGATTACTATCCTTAACTATGCCGAATACTGCAATTTCAGTATCGCCCAGAGCTTCTTTAACAACATTTCTGTGAGAGGTACCTCCGTCTGCAAATATCACCTGAGGCAAAGGCAGAAATGATGCATCTTCCCTCTTTAACTTACCTTCGGCTATTGCCTGCTGTTCTGTCTGTGCCCGCATCATGCGTCTTTTTATAACCTCCTGCATTGAGGCATAATCGTCCTGACCCTCAACAGTTTTTATCTTGAAATTACGATATCTTTTTGTATACGGTTTGCCGTTTTTGTATACAACCATTGAGGCGACGGATGTGTTATCGCCAAGATTGGATATATCATATGCTTCAATATACATCGGGGGATTATCAAGCTCCAAAATATCGGCAAGTTCTTTTAATGCAGAGTTTTTGAATTTAATATCCCTGAGGGTTTTTAGTTCTCTTTCCGAATGTTCTTTTTTTGCATTTGCTTTTATCATACGGATAAGTTTAAGCTTATCCCCGATTTTTGGAACTTTAATTTTTACACTTCTGTTTGCCTTGGAACTAATCCATTTCTCAAGAACCTCTGCATCCTCTATCTCGTCTTCGATATATATTGTACCCGGGATAAAGGTTGCATCCTCATAGTAGAGACGAACAAATTCCGACAAAATCTCACTGTCTGCTATCCCGTCAGTATCATTTAAGAAATAATGCTCCCGTCCTATTATCTTGCCCATTCTTACAAAAAATAACTGAACACATGTCATATTATTTGCATTATACAGAGAAATAGCATCGGAATCCGTGCCTTTGGGAGTTACAATCTTTTGTCTTTCACTGAGAACTTCTATTGCCTTAAGTCTGTCTCTGCAGATTGCGGCTCTTTCATAGTCTTGGTTTTGGCTTGCCAAAAGCATTTGCTGCTCAAGCTCTTTTTTTGCTTCAGAGGTGTTGCCGTTTACAAAGGCGATTGCCTTTTTGATAAGACCTGCATATTCCTTTTGACTTACAGAACCGTTGCAAACACCCTTACACCTACCCAGTTGATAGTAAAGACATGCCCTCATATTTGTGTTCTTATCCGTAAAATCCTTTGTGCATGACCTAAGGGAATATATTTCGTTAACAAGAGAAATCAATTGTTTCAAATCAGCAGAGCTTTGATACGGACCGTAGTACAATGCTCCGTCCTTTTCTACTCTGCGTGAGAGAAAAAGTCTTGGAAACGCTTCGTTAACCGTTATCTTAAGAAACGGATATGTTTTGTCATCCTTAAGCAAAATATTATATTTGGGCATATTCTCTTTTATGAGATTATTTTCCAAAACAAGTGCCTCAAGCTCGGAATCAGTTATAATATATTCAAAGGTCTCAACACTATTTACCATTGATTCGACCTTTGGCGCATGATTTTTTGACTTAAAGTATGAACGAACACGGTTTTTTAAGTTCTTCGCCTTGCCGACATATATAATGCTTCCGTCAGAATTACGCATTATATAAACTCCGCTTTTTTCAGGAAGAGTCTTCAGTTTTTCATTGATTTCGTTATTCATATATATCAACTCACAAATATCAAAAAACCTCCACAACAAATGCGGAGGTTATGTAGCTACTATTCTATGTCAGTAAAGTTAGACATTATCAATGCATCAAGCTCATCAATTGCTTCCTGTTCATCGCTGCCCTCTGCCGCGAGAACAATCTTTGTACCCTTGGTTATACCCAGCGAGAGAACACCCAAAAGACTTTTTGCATTTACCTTGCGTTCATCCTTAGCAATAGTTATAAGAGATTTGAACTCATTTGCTTTCTGTATAAAAAAAGTGGCGGGTCTGGCATGAAGTCCAACTTCGTTAAGTACTGTAATTTCTCTACTAATCATATTATTCGCTCCTATGCAAACTAAAAAATCAATAATATATTCTTATACTATCAAAAATTTTCTTAGAAGTCAATAATTATTAAAAAAAAATCTAATTTTGTAACAAATTACAATCTTAATTTAATTATGTACAAATGCTTTGGCAATTTATTCAACCAATAAAAAATATTTTCTTGCACTTTTGAACTAATAATGTTATAATAATTAAATAGTATATTTAAGCGTGGTGTATAAATTGTCCAAAAACAAAAAATGGCTTTTGCCAAAAACAGACAAACTGTCAGCACTGCGTATATCAGAAGAACTTAATGTATCTCCTCTTGTTGCAAACATTCTGTGTGCAAGAGGTTTTGACTTTGAGGATGCCGAGAAATTTCTTTTCATGGATAATTCGTGCTTCCATGACCCGTTTTCTCTAAACGACATGAAAAAAGCCGTAAACAGAATAAATCTGGCAATTAAGCAAAAAGAAAAAATTGCAGTATACGGTGACTACGATGTAGACGGAATAACTGCAACATTTATATTGTATGATTACCTCAAGGCCTCAGGCGCTAATGTCATTTACTATATCCCTGACAGAATTGATGAGGGATACGGAATAAATTACAAAGCAATAGACACATTAAAATCACAAAATGCAAATCTCATCATAACCGTGGATGTAGGTATAACCGCAATCGATGAGGTGGAATACGCCAAAACCAAGGAAATAGATATTATCGTAACAGACCATCACACATTAAAAGAAACCATTCCCGATGCTGTTGCTGTAGTTAATCCCAAGATAACATCTGCAGGTTATCCCTTTGATGCCTTGGCGGGTGTCGGTGTTGCGTTCAAGCTGGTGTACGCCCTCTCGGGTCTAAGTCCCGAAATATTTGACCGTTATGCAGATATCGCCGCAATAGGAACAATTGCTGATATGGTTCCCTTAAGGGGCGAAAACAGATATATTGCCTCAAGAGGCATAAATGCCCTACGGAAAACAAGGAACAAAGGATTAAAGGCACTTATGTCCGTTTCGGGAATTACAAAAGAAGAAGTTTCCTCATCGGATATAAGTTTTTCTGTTGCACCGAGGCTCAATGCTGCAGGAAGAATATCGCATGCCTCCCGTTCTGTTGAGCTTCTTCTGGAAAAAGACGATGTTTTGGCTATGGAAAATGCAATAGAGCTCGATAGCTGTAACAAAGAGCGCCAACAGGAAGAACAGCTTATATTTACCGAAGCCATGGAAATCATAGAAAGAAAAGGTCTTATGAAAAATGATTTCATTGTAGTAGCCAAGAAAGGCTGGGCACATGGAATAATTGGTATTGTTTCTTCCAAAATCACAGAGAAATTTTACCGTCCAAGCGCTGTGGTCAGCATCAATGACGACGGAAGCGGCAAGGCTTCGGGAAGAAGCATACAGGGTATCAACCTTTTTAACGCCTTGTCAGAATGTCAATCTTGTCTTAAACGCTTTGGCGGACATGAGCTTGCAGCCGGCTTTACCGTAAAAGAAGGTATGCTCGGTAAATTTGATGAAATGATGAACGAATATGCTTCATCACATATTACTGATGATAACAAGCATCCTACAATAAAAATTGACAGTTTTATTAACCTTTCTGACATAAGTCTGGAGAATGCAAATTCACTCAAGGTAATGGAGCCTTACGGAATAGACAACAGAACCCCGATTTTATGCATAGAAAATGTCAGGATATCATCCGTTCGTTTTACACAGAACGGAAAGCATGCTTTTATCACTGTGACAAGCGACGGCGCTTCACGGGAGTTGCCTGCATTTTCTATGGCGGATACGATACGCGAATTTTGTATCGGCGATATCGTCTCTGTTGTCGGAACACTCGGTATCAATTCGTACAAAGGTATGGTACAGCCCCAGTTTGTTGTTAGGGATATAAAATATTCCAGCAAGGACATTACAATAAGCAGAGATGAGCTTAAGGCTATATTTGCACATATCAAATCCAAGCTGAATAACGGAAATAATGTTTTGTGTAATGAGAATTTTCTTCATATCGATGAAGCAAGACAGATAAAGGTGAAAAATCCAAAAATCCGTGTTGCTCTTGAAATATTTGAAGAACTTGGAATTCTTAATATTTCAGATACCGAAAATGGATTTATAATAAATGCAGGAAATAATTTTTCTGCCAAAGCAGAGCTTACAAATTCCAAAACATACTTAAAATACAATCAACTTTAAGGAGGTGTTTATATGCCGGACAAAACATTTGAAAAACTTATAGAAACCGTAAAGCAGAATAATCCCAAGGGAGATATTTCCAAGGTTGAAAGAGCATATTCCCTGGCATATGATGCCCATAAGGAGCAAAAAAGAATTTCGGGCACACCATATATTACTCATCCGCTTGCCGTTGCATCAATCGTAGCGGATATGCAAATGGATGTAGATTCGGTATGTGCCGCTCTTCTTCATGATGTAGTGGAGGATACGGATTACTCCCGCGAGGATATAAAAAATCAGTTTGGCGAACAGGTCGCTCTCCTTGTAGACGGAGTTACTAAGCTGGAAAAAATCCAGTTTTCCAACAAGGAAGAAAGGGACATGGAAAACTTAAGAAAAATGTTTCTTGCTATGGCAAGCGACATCAGAGTAATCATCATTAAATTTGCTGACAGAATGCATAACATGAGTACTCTTATAAGCATGAGCGAAGAAAAGCAAAGAGAAAAAGCAAGAGAAACTCTTACTGTCTTTGCACCGCTTGCACACAGACTCGGTATGTATAAAATCAAATGGGAGCTTGAGGATATTTCGCTAAAATATCTTGACCCCATCGCATACTTTGAGATTATGAAAGGCATAAATCAAAAAAGACAGGAACGGGAGCAGTATATAGATTTAATCAAGCTTGATTTGAAGCAAAGATTGAGTGAGCTTAATATACACTGTACAATTGACGGCAGACCCAAGCATTTTTACAGTATATACCGCAAAATGTACACCCAGAACAAGACCCTTGACCAGATATATGACCTTTTTGCCGTAAGAATAATTACAGAAAACTTAAGTGACTGCTATGCAGCTCTCGGTGCGGCACATGAGCTTTACAAACCCATGCCGGGCAGATTTAAGGATTATATTGCAATGCCTAAGCCCAATATGTATCAGTCGCTTCATACTACGGTAATCGGCACAGACGGAAGACCGTTTGAAATTCAAATCCGCACAAGAGAAATGCATGAGATTGCAGAAAACGGCATTGCTGCACATTGGAAATACAAGGAAGGCAACTCAAAGAATGACAAGTCAGCCGAGCAGAAATTTCAATGGGTCCGTCAGCTTCTTGATGTACAAAACGATGCAAAGAGCGAAGAAGAGTTTTTGCAGACATTAAGGATAGATTTGTTTACAGATCAGGTTTTTGTATTTTCGCCAAAGGGAGATGTTCTCTCCTTCCCTGCGGGTTCGACACCAATTGACTTTGCATTCAGCATACATTCTGCTATCGGATATAAAATGCAGGGTGCAAAAGCAAACGGTAAGATAGTACCGCTCGAATATCAGATGCAAAACGGTGATATAATCGAAATCATTACATCATCTGCCGTTCACGGTCCAAGTATGGATTGGCTCAAAATCGTAAAGACAGGTCAGGCAAGAAACAAAATAAACGGCTGGTTCAAGAAGGAAAAGAGAGAAGAAAATATTATTCTCGGCAAGGAAATGCTTGAGAAGGAGCTTAAGCGTCTCGGACTCACACAGCTTTCGCTTGATTCCGAAGACTATATATCAAAAATTGTAAAAAGATACGGCTATGCAAGCGAGGATGACCTTTTTGCCAACCTCGGCTACGGCGGTCTTAACATTTCAAATCTCATCAACAAACTTAAGGATGAATACAAAAAGCTCAATGCCAAGGCAGAACCGCTTGTAACCATAACCAGCGACACACAAAAATCTGCAGGCACTTCCAAATCAAAGACAACATCCGACGGAATAGTTGTCAAGGGTATAGAAAACTGCCTTATCCGTTACTCAAAATGCTGTAATCCCGTACCGGGCGATAAGATAATCGGCTATATAACAAGAGGCAGGGGTGTTTCCATACACCGACAAGACTGCATAAATATTGCTGCAATGCACAAGGATGAGTCAGAAAAAGCCCGTCTCATTGATGTTTCGTGGGAAAATAATGCAAGTACCTCGTATCTATCAAGACTCAAGGTTGTATGTCCTGACCGTAACGGTCTTGTACTTGAGGTTGCAAATGTTGTAAGCGAAACAAAAGTTTCTTTGAAAACTCTCAATGCCCGCAGTACAAAGGACGGTCTTGGAATAGTTGAGATATCTGTTGAGGTATCAAATACAGAACAGCTTAACTTCCTTATCAAGAAACTCAGTAAGCTCAAGGATGTAATTGAAGTTACAAGAAACAGTTAATTATTCATGTTGAGAGGAAGATATTCATGAAGATTAAATATGCTCCTTTGGGACAGCTCGGTGCAAATTTTTATATGGTTACAGACGAAGCAACAAACGAAATGTTTGTTGTTGACCCCGGTGATTGTGCAGATATTATCATAGAGCTTATAAACAATACAGATGCAACACTTAAATATATTATTCTCACCCATGCACATACCGACCACATCGGTGCTCTAGATGAAGTAAAAAAAGCATTTGATGTTCCGATTGTAATTCACAGAGAAGAAGCAGACAGACTAAATGACGGAGACTCAAATCTATGTCCTGTTTTCGCTCAGAAATCCCCGTCTGCAAAGGCAGATATATGTGTAGCCGACGGCGATACATTGAATGTAGGAAAAAGTATAATCCGCTTTCTTCATACACCCGGGCACACTCCCGGAAGCATGTGTATACTCTTTGATGACAAGCTGATAAGCGGCGATACAATTTTTTATAGCTCAGTCGGAAGAACAGATTTCCCCGGTGGGAGCTTTGAAAGTCTTTGTAATTCTATAAAAGACAAAATATATACATTAAATCCCGATACAATAATATATCCCGGACACGGAGAAACCACCACGGTCGGATATGAAATCATGTACAATCCATTTATAAAAGGAAATTAAAATGAACCTTATCCTAATTAACCATCAGGAAGAATATGCCGCAAGAGAAATGGTTACCTCGCATATTCCAAAACTCAAAATAGAAATATCAGAGATAATCCCCGAGTCAGGGGATTATCTTGTGTCGGAGCTTAATTATGGAAACGATGGGGTTATGTATAACACTACTCTTGCTTTGGACGGAAAGACCTATACATATTCGCACTCAGCTACTGAACACAGCAAAATCCATGTAAAAAATCCGTAAATGAGGTTATGAAAAAAGCCCTCGGCACATATCTTCCGTGGGGACTTATAACAGGAATCCGTCCGAGCAAGATAGCAAGGGAAATGTCCGATAGTGGATATGATGAGACAGCCATACGCGATAAATTTGATAACCACTATGAATGTTCAAAGCTAAAAACAGACCTCGCCGTAGCTGTAAGCAAACGAGAAAAAAAGCTCATTGACACGATGCCAAATAACAGTGTCAGTCTGTATATAGGAATTCCTTTTTGTCCGACAAGATGCTTATACTGTTCCTTCACCTCACAATCAATTAAGTTTTCCAATAGGCTTACAGAACCCTACATGGATGCACTAAGCAAGGAAATAGAATATACCGCAGATTTACTGAAATCCAAAGGCTTAAATATAGACACAGTATACATTGGAGGCGGAACACCGACTGCACTGTCCGAAAAACAGATGCAAAGACTTCTTTCCGAAGTTTACACTCGCTTTGACCTGTCAAAAACAAGAGAATTCACACTCGAAGCAGGACGGCCCGATACTATAACAACAGAAAAACTCAAGATAATACAGAGCTTTGGTATATCAAGAATAAGCATAAATCCTCAGACAATGAACCAGAAGACTCTTGATATCATTGGCAGAAACCACACCCCAGATGATATATTAAGAACATATGATATGGCGGTAAAGGAAGGCTTCGGGCACATAAATACAGATATTATCGCAGGTCTTCCTGACGAAAATGAAGAGGACTTTGCAAACACACTTAAACACATCAAAGCCATGAATCCGCAAAGTGTCACAGTACACACGATGTCAATAAAAAGAGGCTCATTTCTTGATGAAAAATATTCCATGTATACACCGTCAGCATTCGAAACTGTTAATAATATGCTAAGCGATGCAAACTCAATGCTTACATCAATGGGCAAAGTCCCCTATTACATGTACAGACAAAAAAACATGCTTGGCAATCTTGAAAATGTCGGTTACTGCGACGATGGTCACGAATGTCTTTATAACATATATATAATGGAAGAGGTTCAGGATATTTACGCACTCGGTGCTGGTGCATCGACAAAAATAATTACAGGAGATAAAATCGACAGGATATTTAATGTCAAAGAGGTATCGGAATACATAAAAAGAATTGATGAAATGATACTTAGAAAAAAGATACTCGAAACAAATCGGGGCTGTTAAAAAATGATTTTAACAGCCCCGATTTTATCATCAGAACATATCGTTGATTTGCTTAATTGTTTCTCTTGTGAGGATATCTCCGCCCTCGTGTCCTGTATCACCGCTTGATACATATGCACTATAGTGTCCTGCTTTTTCTGCCTTTTCTGTAGGAAGGTATCCATGTGAGCCTGCACAAAGCTGAACTATAAAGGTCTGCTTAGCCTTGCTTCTTGCCTTCATTCTGTTACCGTAATCAAGGAACAACTCGTATGGATTTGTTGCAATTGCAATATCACCAAGACGGATAACATGATATTCGATAGGTACGATTTCGCCAAACTGCTGCTGACGATATCTCATGATTACACCTGCGTGGATATGCATGCGTGCATTGTCTACATAGTCAAACTTTTCTTTATTCTTGTTCTTTTCTACATAGTATTCAAGCTCTCTTACCGCATTGTTATAATCTGTCATTGTAACCTTTCTTAAGGGAAGATCAAGGTCAATTACCTTATGAATAAATTCTGCTTCATCCTTAAGCTCTGTAATTTCCTCAAAAACAGATATAATCTCGTTTGCAACTCTCTTACCTACTCTGTTGCATCCCGATACATCATACATGGAGGGGTCTGCCTTGCGTTCTATGTAATTGGGTCTTGATACATTGGGGTCATCAATAGGTGTTTCGGGATTAACCCATCTAACAAGGTCTCGGGGGCACTGGTCACCGCCCGCACCGCAAAGTGCAAGAAGATATATATCCTCTCCAAGTTTCTCGCGGAGCATTGCCTTTGTTCTGCCCCAGAAGTCTGCAGAAATAAAGCTTCTCTGTTCAAGTATCTGTGCAGGGCATGCAATGTTTGCGACAACACCTGTAAGTTTCTTGTCTGTATCAAATGTAAATAGAAGCTCAATACCAGAATCATTACCGCCCTCAAGAGCAACAAAGTTTGCGGTATTTGTATCTCCCCACATCTGACCCGAACCGTCATCATAGCTTACACGGCGGCACATACCGACTGCAGCTCTTCCGAATTCGTTTGTATAAAGAGCTTCTTTTCTGTTATCCCATGCTTTTTTTGCTGCAAGTGCAATTTTGTCTGTAACAAATTCAAGTGCTTCTTCATCTGTTATAACGGTTTCATCGGGAACAACCTTCAGTGTATATTTCTTTCCGTCGGGAAGGAATTCTTCAAGAATTTTTGTAGGAGAAGAAACCAGAACAGAATCATCTTTTTTATTCGCTGTGCGTTCGGAAGCTAATTTGAGTGATGTATGTGTATGTGTAGCACCTACAATAATGTTTTTGGGGTCAACCTCATCTGTAAGGGCTGCAAATTTCTCTCTTGCAATATCAATCTGCTTATTGGTGAGCAGAATAATATCCGCAGAAACCATAATCATCTGGTTTCCGTCGCCCTCGACTGCCATTGCGGTAACAGAAATTTCGGATTCTACATACTCCGAAATTCTTTCGAAAAACTGTCCAGCAAGACTTACTTTTTTCTCAGGGATGATGCTTTCTTCTGCCCATCCGATAAATAATTTACCCATAATATCTCTCCTTATATAAGAATAATATATTGTGTTAATTATATAGCGGTAAATGTTAAAAATCAAGATATTGTGTATCGAAAATTTTTCGAAATATTTATTGAATTAAAGAAAGGAGTGTTGTATAATGATTTCATCGAAGATGAAATCGTCGATATAAATCTCTTACGAGATTTTCGATATGTTCCTGACGGAACTCGATATGCCTAACGGCTCGATATGTTGCTGATGCAACGAGATTTATATCATATCGAGTTTTGAGCGAATGCGAAAAACATATCGATTTTACGAAAGTAAAAATATAGAGCAATCGTAGATTGCATATCGATAAAAAATTAGTGGCATCTAAAATGTTCACTAATTTTATAATAAACTCTGGAGAGTGATACACATGATGACGATGTCAAAGCTTGCCAAACTTGCACATGTTTCTGTTTCTACTGTGTCAAAGGCATTTTCCATGAGCACAGAGGTCAATGCAGAAACAAGAGAAGTAATTTTTGATATAGCAAGAAAAAACGGTTGTTTCAAAAAGTTCTATACTGCAAAATATCCAAGATATGTAATAGCTGTTATCTGTCCCGAATTTCAAAGCAGATATTATTCCTCTATGATATCTCTTGTGCAAAAAAAGCTATCAAATTACAATTGCGAAATATGTGTTGCGGCAACGGACTTTTCAAACGAAAGCAAAAAAACTCTTCTGGAATATTACGATAAATATACAGATATAGATGCAATTATAATGGTAGATGGGATAATTGATATTGATAACAATATCGAAGTGCCTACAGTTATGATAGGTCACGATGACTATAATAACTCCATTGTTTCAATTGATATTGACTACATGGCTCCGATAACAGAAGCAATAAAGTATCTTAAAGATAAAAACATTACAAAAATCGGCTATTTAGGCGAAAAATTTACTGGTGACAAGAAAAATAAGTTTACAACAGCAATGAAAGAAATATTTGGCGGTTATGATGAAAATTTGATTTCAGTAGTCGCTGACCGATTTGAAAAAGGCGGATATAACGCCATGCAAAAGTTAATTGATAGCGGGAACATTCCCCGTGCAATTATATGCGGATATGACAACATGGCAATTGGAGCCATACGATGCATATATGAAAACGGTCTTTCTGTTCCAAATGATATTGCGGTAATAGGATTTAATGATATTCCCGAGGCAAAATACTTAAATCCTCCCCTTTCTTCCATAGACCCGCATATGGATACAATTTGCAATATAGCTGTCAGCTCAATACTTGACAGACTTTCGGGCAAAGAGGTAGAAATGAAGCACAAAATCATACCGACATTTAACCTTCGAAAATCCGCAGAAATATTATAATATTTTATATATGCAAGAGGCACACCGCGGTGTGCCTCTTGTGATATGTTTTATAGTGTGCTTAAAAACTCGGTAAGCTTATTTATAGCTACTCTTCTGTGACTTATATTGTTTTTTTCGGAGGAGTTTGGGGACGTCAGACTGTCGAATAAATAGCAACTTGATTAACAACATTTGATTTATTGTTCCTTGTTTTACGAAATTTCAAAAATATAGCAGTAATTTTTGATAATGCGGAGTTGGTCTGCTCTTTGAAGTATCTTATCAACTCCGTATTTCCCATGATATTTATCACTCTTTTGAAGTTATACCCTAAAAAGAGTAAACTAACTTCGCCCTGTACCTTTGGTTTGGTACGGACGTTTAATTGTGGAAATCCCAATTGTCGTTTGATAGAACCAAATACATGTTCGCTTAATTCCTGGCGAATATGATACAGTTCCTTGGCGTGTTCAAATAAGCTATCTGCTTTAAGGAATGTTTTAAAATGAATGTCCTTTATAATTCTGCGATATTTGTGCTTTCCATCCTGCTTAAAGCATTGTGATTTGTATGGGCAACTTCTGCAAGCTTCTTTATTTGCATATACTTGACGTTTAGAATTATCATTGCTTATCTTTGTGAGCGTTTTGTTTTGTGGACAAATGAAGCTGCCATTTGTTTTATCATAGATAAAATCATCTAATGAATACATTCCTTTACGCTTAGGTGGGTTTTGGCGAGATACGACAGGTGTTACTCCAAGAGAAAAACATTTATCTAAATCTTCACCGTTATAGTAACCTTTATCGGCTAATACTATTAAATCTTTAGTAGAAAGTATTTCTTGTGAACGTGATGATGCTTTAGAAAGCTCGCCTTGATCAGTTGGTGCATTTATTACGTATTGGTCAATAACCAATGCATTTTTAGAATCAACTGTTGCTTGAATGTTATACGATACATCGAGTCCGCCTTTTTTGTTATCCATTAATCTGGAATCAGGATCGGTAGTTGAAATTTGTGTTTCATCTGAGTTATTTAGTTCGTTAAGCATATTTTCATAAGATTCTTTTCTCGCTTTAAGAATTTGCAACTCTTCATTCGATTTATCATTTTTATCGAGAGTTGAAAAGTATAGAGATATTTGTTCATCAATATGATCAATTTTCTTTGTTAAGGATTTTGCAGAAAAGTTTCGCTTTTTGTTATTATTTGCACGAAGTTTTGTCCCATCGACAGATACAATGTTACCACTAATGAGACCTAATTTGATGCATGTCTTTGTAAAGTCATGAAAAGTATTCGTAAGAGCTTCTGAATTTTTACTACGGAAAGCAGCTATTGTGCTATGGTCGGGATGAGCTCCGTTGAGCAGCCACATAACCTCCAAGTTTATATATGTTTGCTGTTCCATAGTTCTTGATGACATAACTCGGGACATATATGAATAAAGATACAATCCAATCATATCCTTTGGATTGTATGCCGGACGACCGACCTTATTGGTGTACACTTGATATCCAAGTTTTTCTACATCAAGAGTCTGTACATATGCATTAATCACACGTACGTTGCTATTGTCATCTATCATTTCGTCAAGCGATGTCATCATAAATTGATTACGGTCAATTCGTTCACTACTTTTCATGGCTATACTCCTATCTTTTTGATAGTTATATTATACCATAAAATGTATATACAAACAATGTTTAATTATTCGACAGTCTGACGTCCCC
>JAZSFO010000040.1:0-2621 GCA_045532255.1 Clostridia bacterium
GGAAGCTCCGTGGCACTTGTTAACGGAGAGCGAAGACTTCTGGATACTCTTCCTTTTGTAGAAAATGAGCGGACATATTTGCCCCTTCGTTTTGTCGCAGAAAATCTTGGTGTAAAGGATATTATTTGGAATGAAGGTTCATATGTTATTAAAATTGTAGCATAAAAAGAGTAACGGTTGTTCGCATGGAAGTACCTTGTTGCGGCGGTATTGAATTTGCAGTAAAAAATGCCCTGCAAGAGAGCGGTAAATTTATTCCGTGGAGAGTTGTAACCATTTCCACAGACGGAAGTATTCTCGAATAATTTTATAATTCTTTTGCAGACTTCCTGTACTGCGACGGAGTACAGCCGATTTTTTTCTTGAATGTGAGTGTAAAGTAACTCATGATGGAAAATCCGAATGATATGGCAACCTCGGTTATCGGCATGTCGTTTTCGGAGACCAAATTATAATGAACGGCATAAGCTTTATTATAGCCGAAGAAAAATAAAAACATCTAAATTGCGGAGGACATCCCAAGTATGCGGGGTTCCTCCGTTTTAATATTACAAATATGCTTGCAAAAATGATAAAATATGGTATACTGTTTTATATAATAATTGATGGGCGGAAATTAAAAATGAAGGCTTCTCGAAATAAAACTATTGATATAACCGTAGAAGAAGGAAAAACTTATCTTAAAAGATGTATTTCGGTAAAGGGCAGGATGGAACTAAATGATATAATTAACAAAACCATTTGCGGAGATACCTTTGATGTGCTTGATCATCTTCCCGAAAAGTTTGTTGACCTTCTTATAGCTGACCCTCCGTATAATCTTTATAAAGAATTCGGCAGGAGCAAATTCAATAAAATGACCGATGATGACTACTTCGAATATACGGAAAACTGGATAAAAAAGATAATCCCGCTTCTTAAAGATACTGCATCAATTTATGTGTGCTGTGATTGGAAATCAAGTATGATTATCGGTCAGGTACTAAAAAAGTATTTCAGTATACAAAACAGAATTACATGGCAGAGAGAAAAAGGTCGCGGAGCACTCTCAAACTGGAAAAACGGCATGGAGGACATATGGTTTGCAACTGTGTCAAAAAATTATACATTTAATATTGAGGATGTAAAAATCCGCAAAAAAGTTATAGCACCCTACAGGGTTGACGGCAAACCAAAGGATTGGGAAGAGACGGAAGTCGGAAACTTCCGAAACACTTACCCCTCAAATTTCTGGGATGATATTTCAATACCCTATTGGTCAATGCCCGAAAACACCGCACATCCTACACAAAAACCCGAAAAGCTACTTGCAAAAATCATATTGGCAAGCTCCAATGAGGGAGACATAGTCTTTGATCCCTTTTTGGGCTCAGGCTCAACATCAGTAACCGCAAAAAAGCTTGGTCGTAATTATTTGGGTGTGGAAAAGGACGAGCAGTACTGTGTATGGGCGGAAAAAAGACTGGAAATGGCAGATACCGATAAGAAAATACAAGGATATACAGACGGTGTTTTCTGGGAGAGAAATTCACTTGATTTGCAGAAAAAGCAAAAGAATACCTGGAATGTGCAAGATTGACAATTATTGCTTTTAATGATATAATTTTAGAAACCTGACATAATATGGAGGTTTAATAATGGCAAAAATCAGTATAATAGGTTCAGGGGGATGGGGAACAGCCAATGCAATTCTTCTCGCCTCAAAGGGAAATGAGGTTCTCCTTTGGTCATATATGGAAGAAGAGAGCCGTCAGCTGGAACTATACAGAGAAAATAAACCGTTTCTTCCAAATATTATAATTCCCGATAATGTGAGCTTTACTTCCGATATATCGGTTTGCGGTGAGGCAGACCTTATAGTAATGGCAGTTCCGTCTCATGCAATGAGATCTACTGCATCAAAACTCTCGTCTTATGTAAAGGACGGTCAGAGAATACTCAATATTTCAAAGGGCTTTGATGATGAGACAAACTGCAGACTTTCGCAGGTGATTATGTCGGAGATACCCAATGCTTATGTTGCGGCTATGAGCGGTCCGTCACATGCGGAGGAGGTAGCCCTCGGTATTCCGACAACAAATGTCGTGGCATCGGACAATAAGGAGCTTGCACAATATGTACAGGAGCTGTATATGAGCCCTGTGTTCAGGGTATATACAACAGAAGATATAATCGGTCTGGAGCTTGGAGGCTCCCTGAAAAACATTATTGCTCTTGCCGCAGGAATTTGCGACGGCATAGGCTACGGAGATAATACCAAGGCGGCGCTTATGACAAGAGGACTTGCGGAAATAACAAGACTTGGAGTTGCTATGGGAGCAAAGGCGGAGACCTTCAGCGGTCTTACGGGTATCGGCGACCTTATAGTTACCTGCACCAGTATGCATTCCAGAAACCGCAGAGCAGGCATACTTATCGGAAAGGGTATGACAGCAGATGAGGCTCAGGCAGAGGTCAAAATGACGGTAGAAGGTGTGCGAGCATGCTATAGTGCCCACAGACTTTCGATAGATTACGGCGTGGAGATGCCGATAGTTAATGCTATGTACAGGGTTCTTTCGGGAGAAACAAAGGCAAAAGAAGCCACAGATCTTCTGATGGGAAGAAGCCCCAAGAATGAG
>JAZSFO010000004.1:0-10708 GCA_045532255.1 Clostridia bacterium
CTAAAACATCTATCAAGCCCAAGAATAAGACATGAGCCTATGACCATATTATATCAAACGATTTCTTTTGTGTCAAATGGCTTTGTTTAACAAGGAGATATAAACAATGGCAACTGTACAGAAAAGGAATAACAGCTATAAGATAACTGCATCGTGCGGTTATGATATTAACGGCAAGCAGATACGAAAATCAATCACTTGGGTACCTGAGCAGAATATGACACAAAAACAAATCGCCAAAGAGCTTGAGAGACAGAAAATTCTTTTTGAAGATAGATGTCGCTCCGGAAGATATCTTGACGGAAAAATCCGATTTGCTGAATTCGCTGACCGTTGGCTTACCGAATACGCACAAAAACAATTAAAACCAAAAACTGTAGAGCGATATATAGAGTTGCTAAAGCGGATAAACCTTGCCATAGGTCATATAAAGTTGGAAGAGCTTCAGCCGATACATCTATTACGGTTTTATGATAATCTGTCCGAAGAAGGTATGCGAAATGATATTTCATATACAGCAGAAATAGATATTAAAGCCTTATTAAAAGACAACAATATCACTATGCAAACATTCTCAGAAAAAGCATCTATAGGAATTTCAACATTGAGGTCTGTATTAAACGGTAATTCCGTTACTGTTCTTACTGCACAAAAGATATCCGACACTCTAAATATGCCGATAGATGCTATTTTTTCACCAACAGATAAAACAAGAGTGCTATCATCAAAAACAATATTACATCACCACAGGCTTATTTCCTCGATAATGACAACAGCTGTACAATGGCAACTTATTTTTGATAATCCTTGCAACAGAGTTAAACCGCCAAAGGTGGAGGCAAAAGAGCCAAGATATCTTGATGAGGTACAGACAGCCAAAATGTTTGAGCTTTTAGAAAATGAGCCTATAATATACAAAACAGCTATTACCCTGCTTGTATATACGGGAATGAGAAGAGGAGAGCTATGCGGATTAAAGATATCAGATGTTGATTTCAAAAACAAAATAATAAACATTGAGCGTACAAATATCTATATGCCTAAAAGAGGAATAAAAGAAGATACCACAAAGACAACAGGCTCAAAAAGAGTGATAAAGGTATCGGATATTGCTCTGAAGAGTCTTAAAGAGTATATAGCTTGGCAATGTGAACAGCGTTTGCTCCTTGGCGATAAATGGATTAACACAGGATATGTCTTTACATCTTGGAACGGCAAGCCAATCCACCCGGATACGCTTTCAGGATGGTTTAGAAACTTTGTAAGAGAAAACAACCTCCCGGACATATGCCTGCACTCATTAAGGCACACAAATGCCTCTCTGCTTATTGCAAGCGGTGTAAATCTTACAACCGTTGCAGGAAGGCTCGGACACGCTAATACAAACACTACTACAAAGATATATGCTCATGCAATTAAATCAGCAGATGAAATGGCAGCAGATACATTGCAAAATATATTAAATCCCTTACAGACAAACGGCATGAAAAAAATTCAATAAACACCAAATAAACACCAAATCACTATATAAGCATCTATTTTCAAAAATAGTAAAAACCCCGAAAGTCGCTTGACTACGGGGTTTTCTTGTGGGTGCAGGGGCAGGATTTGAACCTACGACCTCCGGGTTATGAGCCCGACGAGCTACCAGACTGCTCTACCCTGCGATATTTAATTATAACAAAACACATTTGGTGCCGGAGACCGGAATCGAACCGGTACGAAGTTTAACCCTCGCAGGATTTTAAGTCCTGTGCGTCTGCCAGTTCCGCCACTCCGGCTTACCACCGTGCCCTAATATAATACCACTTTGGGCACGGTTTGTCAAGAGATTTTTATTTATTTTATCAATAATTATTATTATTTTTTCTGCTTGTGCCTCTTTTTGACTCAAAAGAACGCTTTATATCATGCATTCTCTCATCACTTGCCTGTTTAAACCTACTGAGCTTATCTTCAAAGGAAAGCTCCTCGGAAGATGCAGTATTAAAGCTGAACTCCACCGGCTGAATGCTGAAATCGGGCGGAGCACTGCGCACGGAACGCTGTTCTCTTTTCTTAAATGGTTTTTTTTCGGCATAGGAATCGCCCATCTTATCTTTAAGCGCCTGCTTAATGGACAGTCCTATCTTGCCTTTCTTATCTGACGGAAGCACCTTGACCTCAACGCTGTCTCCGACCTTGACATGGTCATTGATATCGTTGACATAGCTCAGAGATATCTCCGAAATATGTACAAGACCTGTTTCTCCGCCTTCAAGCTCTACAAAAGCTCCGAATTTGGTTATACCTGTTACCTTACCTGTGAGAATCTTACCTTCCTCAACTGCCTGCATCCTTATAAACTGCCTCCCCTGTGAGACTACTTCTTTTCGCTGTAGTTTCTGAATATCTTTTCGTTTGGTTTAACAAGTCCAAGGCTTCTCGCATACTTTTCTATATAAGCGTCTGACGAGTATTCCTTGCTTGTTTTGTCAAGCTCCTTGCCGTACTCTTCCTGCTCGGCAATCTGTGATTTGAGAGAATCTATCTCCTTCTGATATCCATTTAGGGTAGAATATTTGTTAAAAAACATAAATGCAAATACGCACACCCCGATAACTAAGGCTATTTTAATGCCTTTTCCGGATTTCTTCTTCACACAATCACCTCCGTATGCAGAATAATTACATCACAATTATATAACATACGCAGTAAATTGTAAAGATGTTTTTTACTATTTTACTCTTTTTTTTAATAGTTTATACCTTTTGTCAAAAACTTCTGCTATTTTTTGTTTTATATTTACATTCGGTTTGAGCTTTGCACATAGCTGTTTTATTTTTTGTCTTATCGCCGAGAAAGCCAATGTCAGCTTCTGGCTGAGAAAACCCCATACTGCACGGGCAGGCTTTAATACTGCTTCGAGCATTCTCCATACGAGGTTTGCTGTTCTATGCACAAAAGCTATTACATACCGCGATACAGTCATAAAATATATTGACGATCCTATAACAAGGGCAACAAGCTCAAATGCCCTCACATGAGCATAGTTAAGCCGAAAGGTCACCATATATACCAGTATAAGCTCCGACATCCAGAAAATCAAATCCTGAACGGCTACAACTCCGCCGGCTAGCTTTCGCATCCGTCTTATTCCCCTGAATATATCAAAGACCGCTCCGCATAATACTCCCAGGACTATCATGGCAAAAAACACAAACACCTGAGAGGAAACAGAAATATCCGCCATACGACACCGCCGTTATCTAAGGAGCCTTGACAAAAGGCCGGGTCCTTTTGCCTTGCCCGACTGTTCAACATAATCCATAGCCGTTACCTCTCCTGTTATGCTGACATCTCCCGTATCGACATTCAGCTTGTTTATATGAAGCTCGTATCCTTTGACAATAAGTGCCCCTCCCGACAGGACCCTAAGGATTATTTCTTCTTCATTAAAGCTCTCTACCTCTTCAATTCCCGACACGCTGAGCTTCCTGCGGTTTTCCAGAATAATATTGTGAAGAGTTTCTCTGCCCTGCTGTTTTGGTAATCTTTTTTCTTCCATTGCCATCACGCCTCCTGTTTAGTGTAACAGGACTCGAACCAACATTGGTTTCACATGACAATTTTACTCGAAACTGCAGTAAATTTCTTGAAAATACTGACGCCCGTCAAAACCGACAAGCTGAAAGCTTTTAAAATTTTCAGATGTCAGGCATTGATAGTTCGAATCCTGTTACACTATATGCAAAGAAGGCGGCTTGTATTACATATCCCCAGAGACTAACACTGAAGGTGCCTCAAATGGTGAATTTTCGGCAATTTTAGTTTTGGTTGCCAGGGATAACTGTATACATATCGGAAGCATCTGCCTTGAGTGCGTGCTCTACGGCTTTTTCTATCCTGACTGTCACGGTTTTTTCCCCAAAGGTTATGGCGATTATATCGCCTGTATCGACATTTGCAGAAGGCTTGGCCACCTTGCCGTTTACGGTCACCTTGCCCTGTTCGCACGCCTCGCATGCTACAGTTCTTCGTTTGATAAGGCGTGATACCTTGAGATATTTATCAAGTCGCATTTATTTTTCCTCCGTTATGAGTTTTAATTTTTTAAGCATCGGTACAAGCCTTGAAAGTCCGGGCAGGGACATAAGAAGTCCCTCGTCGGGAACCTTAAGAGCAAATACCGCCAAAAGATATATAACCGCTCCCGACATTATGGACACAATGAGCGAAATCTTGCTTCCAAGGGGCATACAAAGCCCATATACTCCGTATGCGGCGATACCCATAAGAGCCGATGCGATAACAGGCTTTGCAATATACCTCGAAAACGAAAGCCTTACGGGAATTACCCTCACAAGACAAATTATATTGAGAACAAGTATAACTGCATAGCAGGATATAGTTCCGATTGGTGCACCGACGATATTTATTGCGGGATTTTTGACAAGCCAGTTGTTTATAAATATCTTGACCGCACCGCCGATTAACATATTGATAACGGGAATTCTCTCCTTGCCTGCCGACTGCAGTATTGCGTTTGTTACCATTACAAGCGATACAAATACGATGGCGAGTGCAAGTACCGAGAGCGTCTCCGATGCGTTGGTGTTGTTGTAAACCAAGTCAAGAATGGGCTTTGCAAGAACCGACATACCTACAGCACACGGAAGCGAAAACAAAATGGTGATAAAGATGCTGTTTTCCGTAGTATATACTGCACCCTGTTTGTCTCCCCTTGCAAGTGCTCTGGAAATTGCGGGCACAAGGCTGATTGTAATTGACGAAATAAGGGTCGGAGGAAGATTAAACAGCGGAACTGCATAACCCGTATATGAGCCGTAAAGAAGTTTGGACTCGGTGTAGGTAAATCCGCATGAGGACAGATTGTGCATAATCATAGCCACATCTATGAGACTTGTAAGGCTGAACACCGAAGCACCGATTGTTATGGGAACAGCTATTGTTACAAGCTCCCTAAGAATTGTACCTCTTGTACGGACAAAGCCTGTGCTTTGAGCTTTGGTCTTCTTTTTCCTCGAAAATGCCGCAAAAAGCGTAAGGAAGCCGAGAAGTCCGCCTGCCGCGACGCCGAAAACCGCACCCGACGCGGAATATATAACGCCCTTTTTAAGAAGAAGATATGCACAGACAAATCCTATAATGAGCTTTCCGAGAGCCTCGGTAACCTCAGAAACCGCGGTCGGAAGCATATCCTGATGTCCCTGAAAATATCCTCTGTATGCACTCATAAATGATACAAAGAGCACCGCAGGGCTTATGGCACGGATGCCCATAGCGGCATCGGGATTGCCCAGAAGCGAAGCAAACAGCTCCGAGCCGAAGTACAGAATTGTGCTTCCTGCAATGCCTATTGCAAGAAGAAGCGAAAAGCTTACGGAAAATATCCTCTCGACCTCCCCTGTGTTGCCCTTGGCTCTGGTCTGGGAAATCATTCGGGATATAGCTACGGGAATTCCTGCAGTAGCTACAATAAAGAGCCATGTATACATGGTATAGCTGGTAGAAAAGAGAGCCATGCCCTCCTCGCCCAGCAGATATGTAAGAGGTATTTTGAAAGCGGCACCGATAACCTTGACTATGATATTGGCAATCATAAGAATAAGGGCACCCTTCATAAATGTCTGTTTCTTGTCAGAACTCATTGTGTACGCTCCTTTAAGCACACGGGAGTCAAACCCAGTATGCCTTAAATTTTTAAAATTTGTATGCTTTATATATAATCATTATAGCATATCCAAGACAAAAATAAAACGGTTATTTTATATTTTTTTGGCAAAAAGAACTCCCGGGTGCATATATTTTACTAAAAAGAGGTGTTTATACTTGCGTAAAAAGCGTTTTGTTGCAAATGTTTTTATAATGTCATCGTCAATGCTCATAATCAGGATTGCTGGCATGGCATCAAATATATACATATCCTCAAGGCTCGGTGCATCGTCTATGGGTATATACCACATGATATTTTCGGTTTTTACCTTTGGTATAACCTTTGCCGCATCGGGAACAGGGTTTGCGGTTACGAGACTTGTCTCCGAGGCAAGAGCAAACGAAAAAAGCATTGTAAGGCGAAGTCTTGCCGTATCGCTGGTATGCTCAATTTTTGCATTTTGTATTTTCTTCTTTGCCTCTCCTCTTATTTGCGAAAGGTTCATGCACTCAAGAGACACCGCAAAAGCAATGCGTATTCTCGCCTTTGCCCTGCCCTGCATGGGTGCGTCCTCCGTTTACAGGGGGTATTTTATCGCAAAGCGAAAAGCCGTAATAATCACAGCAAGCTCGCTTATTGAAGAGGCGGTGTGCATACTTACTGCCATTGTGCTTGTGGGCAGGGTGGATGCCAAAAACAGTTACATGTGTCTTGTGTGGGGATGCAGCGCTTCTAATGCATGTGCATTTGTCTTTGATACACTTTTGGCAAAAATCTCTATGAACAAAAGTCCCTCCTCACCCCGAAGAGCATCGTTTGGAAGTATTCTGGGGATTTGTGTTCCTATTGCTCTGGGGTCCTATCTGCGCACAGCTCTTGTGGCGCTTGAAAACCTGATGATTCCCATGCAGTTTGAGGCGTTTGGAGTCAGGGATGCCATAGGCGAATACGGAGTCATAAAAGCGATGGCACTGCCGATACTTCTGTTTCCTACGGTTTTTATTGGAGCGTTTTCGTCCATGCTTGTGCCCGAAATGAGCGAAATGAATTCAAAGGGCCGTGTAATGGGTATCCGCCATGTGGCTCAAATCAGCTTCAACACTACAACAATGTTTGCATTTTTTATTGCACTTATGCTGTTTAAGCATCACAGACTTATTGCAGAGAGCTTTTTTAATGACCCGAGAGCATCGTCATATCTTTTTATGGTTTCTCTTCTTGCGGTTCCCATGTATCTCGATACTGTTGCGGACAGTATCCTCAAGGGTCTCAATCTGCAGAATGCAAGTCTTAGGTATAATATTTTTGACTCCGCTTTGAGAATTGCCTTTATCTTTGCATTTCTTCCGAGGCTTGGTCCTGTATGCTATATTGCAATGCTGTACTTAAGCGAGATTTTCAACCTGACATTAAGCATCGGAAAGGCATCCCGTACGGCAGGGATACGCCTCAATATTTATGAGCTTTTGATTGTGCCTCTTGTAAGTGCGGTCATTGCCTTTGGCTTTGCATCTCCTGTGATGCAGACGGTTGTTTATGTATCGCTGTGCTACGGACTAAAAGCTACAAAATCCGTTTTTGCAAATAACGGAGAGTGCAGAGGGGTCAGGTATTGACCTCCTCTGCACGCAAGTGTATTTATATATCCGCCTTTCTTTCTCTCTTTTCCGAGTCTATGCGGACCTTCCAGTTATCCTCTACTTTGTTTGGATTTATATCATCAAATTTTGCGTCTCTGTCAATAAAGTTTTCTATAATTTGTTCTACCGTATCCGCAAGCCTTACCGAATCTGTCTTTACCGTTCCTGCAAAATGGTTGTACATAAGGGCATTTTCGGCATTCACTGTACCGCCTATTCCGAACACGGGGATTTTTTCTTCTTTTTCCTTTAGTGCCTCTGCCGCACCGAGTGCCATTACATCGCTGTTTGCGAGCACAAGCTCAGGGAGGCTTCCCTCGCCCTCTCGGTACTTGTCTATTACAGCTTGCATATGCTTTTTTGCTTCCTCGTAGCCGTTTTTTCCGCTTCCTGTTACATAGTAGGGGGTTTTGTATTCTGTATCAAAATATTCAATCGCAGGCTTTCCATCCGAGGACAGAATATTATCCGCCTCGCTAATAGCGGCTTCGCTCCTTAGCTTACTGTGGGCGGAGGTGTCGTCTTCTCTGTACAGAACATAGCTTATTCTGCCGTCTGCGTTTTTGTCGCAAAGCTCATAGAAGCCGAGAAGATATTTTGCCGCTATTTCTCCCTGAATTCTGCCCTGCTCCTTATAATCCGCTGCCACAAATGCGGTTTTGTCATAATTTGTATTGTTTACTGCAGGTCTTTCGAAATATACAACGGGGATGCTTTTTTCCTTTGCCATGCGGTTGATATCATCGCATATTTTTTCGTCCGCGGCACATACTGCGAGTATATCACATCCGTTTTCTATAGCTCTGGTTATCTGCGAAAGCTGCAGAGTGCTGTCGCCCTCTGCACTGTGGTTTATGTGCTTTATATCATCATCCTCGGACAAGAGTCTGTCTAGATGTGAACGGATTTCGTTGGTATAGTCATCCTTGTAGCTGTGGTAAAACACCTCGAGCCTGTATGTTTTGTCATCTGTGCATGATGCAAAAGAAAAGGCAATAACAAGAGCAAATAATATACTGAATATTTTTTTGGGCATAATAATATCCTCCCATAAGTTATTTCTCTTATTTTGCACATGAAAAAAATTTTATATAAATAAATTTTTATTTTTTCAAAAAAAGTGTTGACATTTCTTCTCTTTTTTGGTATTATATCAAGGTACTTAAAATATTGGGCTATCGCCAAGTTGGTAAGGCACCGGATTCTGATTCCGGCATTCGGAGGTTCGAGTCCTTCTAGCCCAGCCAGAAAAAAGCACTTCTTTCGAAGTGCTTTTTTCAATGAAATACGCCTTGTGGCGTATGAAATATTGCTTAGCAATATGAAATAGCTTCGCTATGAAATATGCCTTCGGCATATGAAAAGGCGTATTTTATTTCACATTTTGTCAAGGGCAAAATATTTCATAATCCAAAGGATTATTTCATATCGAACAAAGTGAGATATTTCATTAAAAAATATTTCTTTTCGTGTATGTATACGCGTTCCGTGGTTTGCACCGAACTATGCTCCATAAATTTTGAAACACTATAGAAAAAGCACCAACTGAGGACTAACCTCTGAAGGTGCTTTTTCATTTCATGCTCTCTGTGCTTTCTGTGCCTGAATCATCTTATGGATTTCCATTCCACGCACATTATAATAATCTCTTTTTTCCTGTGGTGTCATATTTTTAGTGGTATTGTAATTATTTTCTCTTACATTGTGTATATCCTCAATGGTGAATTTTGGACTAATTATTAAAGTATCTGCACTCATTCCTTCCACACTCTTTTAATACAAAATTCTTTCATAAAGTCAATTATAGCGGCATCGTCAGCAGTTTCATAAAATTCAATCAGGAGAATTTTAAACTGTTCCAATTTCTCAATCGGTATTTGGAATATCCCAATGTCATTTTCTACAAGTATCTTATTGGCTATCAATTGGGCTACTCTTTTGTTACCGTCGATGAAAACCTGTGCCCTTGCCACAAAGCAAAAGAATTTTAATGCCTTTAACTCTATATCGTCGATCTTGTCTATCTCCTGCAAGTCTGATATGATAGCTTCGATATTAGGCAATTCGGGCTCCCAGGATGTACCGCCAATCTGTACAGGGAATGTTCTTATCTCCTCATTGTTGCGGAATAATAACTCACCGACAACCTTATTATATTCCGTCAGGAGCATTATATTGTTAGGACTATCTAAATTGTCTAACAGGAATTGCCAGGCTCTTTTCATATTGATAACGAATAATACTTCTTCTGACTTCGTTTCCGTTGTAGCATTGGCGAGAATAGCCTCTGTTTTTGGAAATGTAGTTCCAAGCCCCTCAAGGTTAGCAGATTTCCAAATACTATCCACTAAAAGTCTTTTGGCCATTTCTATAGCTGTGTCATACATTGTTAATCACCTCTTGAATCTGTTCTCACATGACAGCTCGGGATGTAAATTTAATCTATTTCACCGCCAAGCATCTATCAACAAGTGCAAAGGTTTCTATTCTGCTGATGTTTGCCTTTGGTCTTACTGTACCATCGGAATATCCAGTCATTACACCTTTATTCACCGCATATGCAATACTTGCCCTTGACCAGTCGGACACATCGTCGGAATCGGCAAAAGTAAGCTCTGTGCCCTCTGTCTGCCATTTCATTGCACGGGCGAGAATTGTAAGCATCTGTTCTCTTGTGATAAGCTTATCTGCTCCTACAGTCCCATCCGAATAGCCTGTAAGCACGCCGTATTTGACTGCAGTTGCAATATAGGGATACGCCCAATCGGCTATGAGTGCACTGTCGGTAAATTCAACCCTAAGGTCTGCTTCGGGTTTAATGCCCATGGCAAGAAGTGCTATTTTTGCCGCTTCCTGACGGGTTATGTTATCATCGGGACGCATACGGGGCATCTCGGAGCCGTCTCCCGAGATTATTCCCTTTTTCATAAGGCTGTAAGCATGTGTGTATCCCCAATGGTCATTGGGAATATCAGAAAATCCCTTGAAAGTATTTACAGGTGTTCCGCCAAGGCTTATACCGCCTGAGCCTTTGTTACCCGAGCCTGAACTACCCGAGCCAGAACTACCCGAGCCTGAACTACCCGAGCCTGAACTGCCCGAACCTGTACTGCCCGAACCTGTGCTACCTGAACCTGTACTACCCGAGCCTGTGCTACCCGAGCCTGTGCTACCTGAACCTGTGCTACCCGAGCCTGTGCTACCTGAACCTGTACTACCCGAACCTGTGCTACCTGAACCTGTACTACCCGAACCTGTGCTACCTGAACCTGTATTGACCGAGCCAGCATCGCCCGAACCTGTATTATCCGAACCTGTATTATCCGAGTCTATATTATCCGAGTCTGTATTATCCGAGTCTGTATTATCCGAGTCTGTATTATCCGAACCTGTATCGTCCGAGCCTGCATTG
>JAZSFO010000064.1:0-7485 GCA_045532255.1 Clostridia bacterium
TTCCTTGAAAATACGACAGTATTATCTTCGTAATTTACTTTGTTTCACCCAAAATTGTCTATGTGAAACTGCTGTGCACCTGCCATCTTGAAAATTTTATTAAGATTTTAGTGCGAAAGGTTGCAGGCGGGCTGACGCCCGTCAAAACCGACAAACTGAAAGCTTTTAAAATTTTCAGATGTCAGGCATTGAGGGTTCGAATCCTGTCACACTATCTAAGTTTATCTTGCAGGTCAAGGTTTCTTTCTATTATCCTCTTGCCCCGCCACGAAAACGCTCTGTCTCCGTATCTACGCTCGAATTCCTTGTTTGACATAGCTGACAGCTCATCTACCGAAAGCGTTGTTACAAGATTATCACGAAAGTCAACTATCGGTGTATGCTCTGCAGACTTGTTGTGCGGACACACGCTCTGGCATACATCGCATCCGAAGGCAAGCCTGCTTTTCCTTACAAGCTCCTCTTCAAAAGGTGAAAGCTCCCCCCTCTTCTGCGTAATGTGAGACAGGCATCTTTCGGTATTTAAGCCGTCTCCGAGTGCTCCTCCGGGGCAAGCATCTATACATTTGTTACAGCCGATACACCTTCTATCCAAAGGTTGTGTAAAGGGAATGTCAAGATTGCAGGCTATATATCCTATAAAGAAATACGAACCATATTTATCATTTATACAAAGTCCGTTTTTTCCCTCAAAGCAGAGTCCCGCCCTAAGCGCAAGCGCCCTGTCAATATGAGGTCCTGTGTCGGAATGTACATCAAAATCGCAAAGACCGAGAGAGTTTGCAACTGAGGTAAGAATTCTCCTTGTTACAAGGTGGTAATCCATACCGTGCGAATATATGCTGATGTTGTACTCACGGGGAAACCCGCAAAAATACGGAAAAAGAGCCACAATACAGGTTTTGAAGCTTTTTCCCGTCTCTTTGTTGTAAAGCGATGCATCGCATATACCGAATGTATCAATATTAAACTTTTTAAATTCTTTTTTGATATCCACTCTGGTTAACCTAAACTTTCTCTTAAGTATCCTATTACCTTTTTTTCTATCCTTGAAACCTGTACCTGTGATATTCCGAGTCTCTCTGCCACCTTGTTCTGTGTTTCATCAAGAAAATATCTGCATGCAATTATTGTTCTCTCTCTTGCGCCAAGCGACGAAAGTGCACATTTTAACGATGCTCTGTCAAGAAGCGAAGATCCGTCATCTCCTACAATCTGGTCAAGAAGATAAGTCTCCCTCCCACCGTCGTCGGAATATGTTCTGTATATTGAGTCGCACGGTGCACATGCCTCCATTGCCTCAGTAAGAGTATATACATCCACATCCAGCTCGGATGCTATTTCACCTATTGTAGGCTCTCTTAGGTTTGTATCAGCAAGTCTTTTTGATACTGCCGCCGCGTGAGTCGCAATCTCCTTATAACGCCTACTGACCTTTATAATTCCGTCATCTCTTAAAAACCTCTTGATTTCGCCTGCGATCAGCGGTACTGCATATGTAGAAAACTTTACATCATACGACGGGTCAAAACGGCGGATTGCCTTGATAAGTCCTATAACCCCAATCTGATACAAATCCTCTGTTTCGCACCGCCCATTGGGAATACGTCTTACCACGCTCCACACCAGTCCCGAATTCATTCTTACCGCCTCGTCAAGAGAAGCCTTGTCTCCGTTTTTTGCCCTTTCTATAATATTATACACCGCCTCCACCTGCTTTCGATGGTTAAAGGCGGTTTTTGCCTATTTCCTTGACAAGAGTAACCTTGGTGCCTACTCCGATAACAGATTCGACATCTACAGAGTCCATAAATGTCTCCATTACCGTAAATCCCATACCCGAACGCTCTCCGTCGGTATTGGTGGTAAAAAGCGGCTCCATTGCCTGCTTGATATCAGCTATACCCCTGCCGTTGTCCTTTATAACAATCGTTACCTTGTTATCCTCTGCGGTGCAGTCCATGAATATAAATCCGCCCGAAAGAGCATATCCGTGTACTATGGAATTGGTAACTGCCTCGCTTACTGCCGTCTTGATATCCGCAAGCTCCTCCAGTGTGGGGTCGAGCGGTGCAACAAAGGCGGCTATTATACTTCTTGCAAAGCTTTCGTTTTCGCTTTTGCTTAAGAATTTGATTTCTGCTGTGTTTTTCATATGCTTCCCCCCTTTCCTATGCTGTTTTCATTGCGTCCGTAAGGGAATCGCATATTGTAGCTATTCTTCCGATGCCCGAAAGCTCCAAGAGCTTTTTTATGGTCGGCTTGCTTGTGACAATAATAACCTTTCCGCCGATGGCAGACATCATCTTATAGCGTCCGATGATAATTCCTATTCCCGAGCTGTCCATAAAATCCAGACGCGAAAAATCAAAAATTATCCTTGCTACATTCTCAAGACTTATCCTTACATCTATCTCCTCGCGGATAGATGCGGCGTTGTGCTGGTCGATATCTCCCGTCACAGTAACAATAAGCGTTCTGTGACGCACACTGAAGTTAATCATATATAATTCCTCCTTTGATTTACTTACACTATTCTAAGGAAGAATTATTTTTCCTTTGTCGGGAAATATCACTTTCTAAGATATGTTCTAAGTGCTCCTGCAAGATACAGCGAGCCTGCTATACATACAAACCCGTTATCTCCTGCCATAGATAAAGCTATGCCCATGGCCTTTTTGTAATCAGGCTCATACAGGCTATCTGGAATATATTTAAGAATTCTTTGATAGACATTCATACCGCTGGTCTGCCTCATGCTCGGTACATCCGTAACTATAAACCTTGCTTTTAGTGAGGAAAGCTCCTTTGCCGAGGATTCAAAATCCTTGTCATTGAGCATACCTATAAGGCATACTCTGTTTTCCTCGGGTATATATTTTCTTATGCTGTCCGCAAATGCACATATTCCCTGATGGTTGTGTGCTCCGTCTATGATAACGCCCTCTCTTACAAGCTCAAAACGGCACTTCCAGCGGGTGTTCTCTATGCCCTCTTTGATAAAAGGCATATCAATTCCCATAAGCTCAGCCGACTTTATTGCAAGAAGTGCATTATAGACCTGATGCTCTCCGAGAAGCGGAATTCTTATATTACAATCTTCTGTTTTTATGACTGTTTCTGCCATGCTCTGAGATACTATCTCAAAGCTGTATTCAGGAATAAAAAGCCTTGCATTTTTCTCGTCGGCAACTCTCTTTATAACACCCAGAGACACATCATCTGTATGAGGGTGAAGAACAACCCTTGAGCCGTCCTTTATTGTACCTGCCTTTTGAAAGGCTATTTCCTCAAGTGTGTCTCCAAGGATTTCCGTATGGTCAAGACCTATTCGGCATATGAGATTGAGTACGGGGTTTTCTATGACATTGGTAGAATCGTAAAGCCCTCCAAGTCCGCACTCCAAAACCACATAATCACAGCCCTCTTCATAAAAATACAAAAATCCGATTGCTGTAATAATCTCAAATTCTATGGGATGTACACCATCCATACTCTCTATGGCATCCTTTACCCTATTGGTATAGTACACAAGCCTTTCGGGTGGTATGTTTACACCGTCTATTGTAAGGCGCTCGCCAAATTCTTCGATATACGGCGATGTGTTCATCCCTACCTTGTACCCTGCTGATGTAAGGATATTTCTGAGCATTGAGCATACCGAGCCCTTGCCGTTGGTTCCTGCGGTGTGTATGCACCTTAGCTTTTTGTGAGGATTGCCGAGTACAGAGAGCAGGGCTTTGATATTACAAAGCCCTGCCTTTTTTCCAAATCTGCCGGCAGAATGAATATATTCGATACATTCTTTTTCTGTTTTAAGCAATTTAGTCACCTTATTTTAATTTTTCTATGCTTTCGAGTACCTTAGAGAGCATTGTCTTGTACTTTTCTCCCTTTGCCTTTTCCTCGTCAACTATCTTTTGAGGTGCTTTCTCCACAAAAGAAGCATTGGAAAGCTTGCTTTCTACTCTCTTTATTTCATCCTCGAGCTTTTTCTGTTCCTGGGTGAGTCTTTCTATCTCCTTGGATTTGTCAACAAGCTCATCCAGAGGAATATATATCTGTGCTCCCTCGGTAACCGCATTAACCGCATTGTCGCCAACTCCCGCCATATCGTTCTGTATAACGGTTTCGGACGCACTTGCAAGTTTTTCGAAGAATACTTCTGTACCCTCAAAAATTTCCTTGTTGTCTGTAACTATGATTACCTTTGCCTTCTTTGAGGGAACAACATTCATCTGTGTTCTTAAGTTACGGATACTTCTTATGGCATCCATAACGAGTTGCATGCGCTTTTCATCCTCAGGGAAAGAATGCTTATCATCATATTTGGGCCACTCGGAAATCATAATGCTTTCCTCACCGGTGGGAAGATATCCGAATATCTCTTCTGTAATAAACGGCATAAAGGGATGAAGAAGCTTAAGTGTATTTACAAGTATATACGAAAGTACCTTCTGTGCAACCTTGTCGGATCCTGATGTCTCATACAGACGGGGTTTAACAAGCTCAATATACCAGTCGCAGTAGTTATCCCATATAAAGTCATAGAGCTTAGATACCGCAACGCCGAGTTCAAACTTTTCGAGGTTGTCTGTAACCTCTTTTGCAAGAGTATTGAACGAGCTTATAATCCACTTATCCTCGCATTTAAGCTCGGAAGCGGCGGGAAGCTCTACCTTGTCTATATCGAGATTCATAAGAAGAAATCTTGATGCATTCCATATCTTATTGGCAAAGTTTCTGCTTGCCTCTACCCTCTCCTTGTAGTAACGCATATCGTTTCCGGGTGAGTTTCCTGTAGCAAGGGTAAATCTTAATGCGTCTGCACCGTACTCGGCAATAACCTCAAGAGGATCAATACCGTTACCTAAAGACTTACTCATCTTTCTGCCCTGGCTGTCTCTTACTATACCGTGTATAAACACATACTTAAACGGTTCTTTGTCCATGTGCTCCATAGCAGAGAATATCATTCTTGCAACCCAGAAGAATATGATATCGTATCCTGTTACAAGTACGCTTGTGGGGTAGAAATACTTGAGATCCTCAGTATTTTCGGGCCAGCCAAGTGTGGAGAACGGCCAGAGTGCCGAGCTGAACCATGTATCGAGAACATCGGGGTCCTGCTTCATAGGTTTACCGCACTTGGGGCATACCTTAACCTCGTCCTTGGAAACAACCGTCTCACCGCATTCGCAGTAGTATGCAGGAATTCTGTGACCCCACCAAAGCTGACGGGATATACACCAGTCATGTACATTTTCCATCCAGTTAAGGTAGGTCTTACTGAAGCGGTCGGGAACAAATTTGATTGTACCGTCATTTACAACCTCTATTGCCTTTTCTGCAAGAGGCTTCATCTTTACGAACCATTGCTTTGAAGTGATAGGTTCAACTGTGGTTGAGCATCTGTAGCACTGACCTACATTGTGCTTGTGGGGAACTACCTTTACAAGAAGTCCCTCTGCCTCAAGGTCTGCTACCATTGCTTTTCTTGCTTCGTAACGGTCCATTCCCTCATACATACCGCCATAGGAATTAACTGTTGCATCGTCATTTAATACCTTAATCTGTTCAAGATTGTGTCTTAATCCCACCTCGAAGTCATTGGGATCGTGAGCAGGGGTAATCTTAACACAGCCCGTACCGAATTCCTTGTCAACATATTCGTCGGCAATTACGGGTATCTCTCTTCCTACAAGAGGAAGAATGAGGGTCTTTCCTACAAGATGGGTATATCTTTCGTCCTCGGGATGAACAGCAACAGCGGTATCGCCGAGAAGTGTCTCGGGTCTTGTTGTTGCAATCTCTATAAATTCATCGGAATCCTTTACAGGATATTTGATATGCCAGAAAAATCCGTCCTGCTCCTCGTACTCTACCTCTGCATCGGAAAGTGCAGTGATACAGTGGGGACACCAGTTGATTATTCTGTTGCCCTGATATATAAGGTCCTTTTCGTAGAGCTTAACAAATACCTCTTTGACAGCCTCCGAGCAACCCTCGTCCATTGTAAAGCGCTCTCTTGACCAGTCGCATGAGCAACCGAGCTTCTTTATCTGATTGATAATACGGCTACCGAATTTATTCTTCCAATCCCATACTCTCTCGAGGAACTTGTCCCTACCGAGATCATATCTTGTAAGCCCTTCCTCTTTGCGGAGAGCTTCTTCTACCTTAATCTGTGTAGCAATACCTGCATGGTCTGTTCCGGGAATCCAAAGCGCATTGTAGCCTGCCATTCTCTTGTAACGGACAAGTATATCCTGAAGTGTCTCGTCAAGAGCATGACCCATGTGAAGCTGACCTGTAACATTCGGGGGCGGAATTACAACCGTAAAGGGTTCTTTTGACTCATCGGCAGACGCACCAAAATAGTTATTCTCTACCCAATTTTCATATATTCTGTCCTCAACCTCAGCAGGATTATACTGCTTGGCGAGTTCTCTTTTTGAAGCCATTGATTTCAATCCTCTCACAATAACATTATACAAATAACACCCGCAAGGGTGATTACATATAAAATTGATTTAAATACTATTTCCTGCTTCTCGGTAGGTTCTTCCTTAAGAATAAGGGCAAGCACCTTGCCCGCAGTATAGTTCAAAATCAAAACTACAATAAGTACGGCAAAAATTATGTATTTAATCATAATATTCTCCAAAATAAATATATATGCACAATATGCGTAAAATATGTATATCGGAGTACTGGGTACTCCGATTGACATGCAAATTATTTGGAAAGTGTTCCTACAAGCTTATAAAGCTCTTCGTCTACAGTTTTCTTCATATTAAGACCTTCTGTAATATCGAAGTCTGTTATCCTGCCGTCCTTTATGCCGACAACTCTGTTTGACTTGCCCTGGGCGAGAAGCTGTACTGCTTTAACACCCATCTTTGTTGCAGTAACTCTGTCTCTTACTGTGGGCGAACCGCCTCTCTGAACATGTCCGAGAATTGTTGCTCTTGTCTCTACTCCTGTCTTTTCTTCAATGTCCTTTGCCATCTTTTTAAGATCTATTCCCATAAGCTCGGAAACAACTACAATGCTGTGCTTTCTGCCATTTTCTCTGCCCTTTTTGATAGGTTCTACTATATCCTTTTCAAAGTCATAGGGGATTTCGGGCACAATAACAGCCTCTGCACCGCATGCTATGGCAACATCTATTGCCACATAGCCTGCACCTGCTCCCATAACCTCAAGTACAGAGCATCTGTGGTGTGATGCACATGTATCTGCGAGCTTGTCTGCAGCTTCAAGTGCTGTATTGAGGGCTGTATCAAAGCCGATTGTATATTCTGTAGAAGCTATATCATTGTCAATAGTACACGGAATACCAACGCAAGGAATTCCACGCATTGAAAGGTCAAACGCACCTCTGAAAGAGCCATCACCGCCCATTACAACGATACCTTCAATTCCCTCTTTCTTGCAGTTATCAATAGGTTTCTGCATACCCTCTTCGGTTTTAAATAAAGG
>JAZSFO010000053.1:0-11260 GCA_045532255.1 Clostridia bacterium
ATGTCCCACCGCTTCGCACATCTTTCGCACCTGACGGTTCATACCCTCGTGGATACCTATTCTTACAACGGTGGAATTTCGTCTGTGTTCAAGAATTTCCACCTCGGCAGGCGAGGTCTTTTTGCCGTCTATATATACTCCCCTCTTGAGCTTATCTGCCGCACCGTGAAGCATAATTCCCGACACAAGTGCGGAGTATATCTTTTGCTTCTCGTATTTGGGATGGGTAAGCCTGTATGCCATTTCTCCGTCATTTGTCATAATAAGAAGTCCCGTTGTGTTGTAATCAAGTCTGCCCACAGGGTATATCCTCTCGGGGATGTCTGACACAAGCTCCATAACGGTTTTTCTGCCCCGTTCGTCCTTTGCCGAGCATATATATCCGTCGGGTTTGTTGAGCATTATATATATTTTCTTGTCTGTATGTTCTATTTCCCTGCCGTCTACGGATACTGTGTCGCCTTTGGACACCTTGGTTCCGAGGGTTGTGACAACCTTACCGTTTACACTCACCCTGCCGTCCAGTATCATCTGCTCGGCCCCTCGCCTTGAGGCAACAGAACAAAGGGCAAGATATTTTTGAAGCCGCATTTCTTCCATGTGTATTTTCCTTTCATATTGTTTAATACAATTATAGAACAATCCACATAAAATGTCAATTGAGCTGTTGCAAAGCCACAGAAAAAATGTTATATTATAAAGGAACACAAAAAAGGAGATATATAATATGAGAATGCGAAGAAAAAAACACAGAGAAGAAAGAATGGAAGCATGCTCCCATCTTATTATTGACGATATATCGGTATACAAAAACGACATCGGTAAGGTTTTCGGCGATGGAAAGCCTCTTCACATGGAAATAGGATGCGGAAAGGGTAAGTTTATTACAGAAACCGCCGCCCTTAACCCCGATATCAACTATATTGCGGTAGAGAAGATATCCGATGTTATTGTTCTTGCACTCGAGAAGGTCAAGGCGGCAGGTCTTACAAATGTCAAATTTGTAAGAGGCGATGCGGGAATATTTGACGGCTTTGACACCAAAACCAAATGCGAAAGAATATACATAAACTTCTGCGACCCGTGGAAGAAAAGCGGATATGCAAAACGCCGACTTACACACGCAAACTTCCTTAAGATATACCAAAAGCTACTGGGGCCAAACGGCGAGGTACATTTTAAGACAGACAACCAAGCGCTTTTTGAATTCTCGCTCAATTCCTTTTCTGACTACGGACTAAGGCTCAAAAACATTACCCTCGACCTGCATGGCAGCGGTTTTGAGGGCAATGTAATGACGGAATATGAAACTAATTTTGTAAATCAGGGCATGCCTATCTATCGGACGGAGGCTGTCTTTCCAGAAAGTTTGACAAAAGAGTAATTACCGTCTCGCCAAAGTATCGGGTCGTGTCCTCGCCCACACTCTCCCCTGCAACAGCAGGGAAGCTGTCTACGAGGCTGTCATTCATATATACCTCAACCTCGCCCAGCTTGTCGCCCTTTTTTACGGGTGCGGTAATCTCAAGGGGCGCACGGTAAACACTTACATATTTAACACCGTCTACTGCAGGAACTGCAAAATCACATGAGCTTACCACACTCACCTGTGATGCAGTTCCTTTTTTTACGGGTATGGTGCAAAGATGCTCATTCTCTTTAAGTACGCTCTTTCTGGAAATGCGTCCGTATGCATAATCCATCATATTCATATGGTCATTCCAGTCATCAGGGGCATTGAGGGTTACTGCCGCAAGCACCACACCGTCTCTTTCGCACGCAGATACGAGGCATCTGCCTGATTTCTTTGTAAATCCCGTCTTGACACCTATACAACCATCCATTCTTTTAAGAAGCTTGTTGTGATTTGTAAGATACCTCTTACCCTCGGGGCCTGTGACAGTCATCTGATATGTTGATACTATTTTTCGGAATTCTTCATTCTTAAGGGCGTATGCGGTAATTTTTGCAAGGTCCTCGGCGGTGGTATAGTGTCCGTCCTCGTCAAGACCGTTGGGATTGCGGAAATGAGTGTTTTTTACACCTATTTTTTCCGCCTTTTTGTTCATGCTGTCCGCAAATTTATCTACTCCGCCCCCTACGGCATAGGCTATTGCGACAGCCGCATCGTTGCCTGAATTGAGCATAAGTCCGCACACAAGCTCCCTCAGGGTAAGCTCCTCCCCGAGAGTTAAATAAATCGACGAGCCTTCCACCCCTACCGCATCGGGATGTATCTTGACCTTGGAATCGAGATTACCGTCTTCTATGGCACAAATTGCGGTCATAATCTTGGTTGTGCTTGCCATGGTGAGCTTTTGCGAAGCATTCTTCTCATATAAGACATTGCCATAGGCGGCATCAATAACAATTGCAGACTGTGCGGAAACCTGCGGATAATCCGCACTTGCACTTGTTGTGCACAGGGATATAGCAAACAAAATACAAATAAGCTTTTTCATCGGAACTCCCCCTTATTTACACTCTATGCTGTTAGCTTGTATTGTTATTACCTTTCTTGACACATAGGGATGTTTTGTGATAAAATTAGTATTATTTATAAGGAGGTTAATTCATGTCCGATTATCATAAAAAATATGAAGATATCCTTAACCATTTTACAGAGCCTGATGCTCCTCTGAAACAGCCCTCTTCCGAGGAAGAGCAAATTGCTGACGGGCAGGAAACCAACCCGTCCGCAGAGTGCAAGGCAGAGGGAGCAGATATACCGAGTGTAAGCATAAATCCGCTTTCCCCCGAGCTTGCGGCAAATATTACATCAAATACAAAAAAGAGCTATCCGTGGATTAAGATTGCATGTGCAATCGTCTTGATGCTTTGCATAGTAACAGCAATATGTGTTTCATTTAGTCCAAGGGACGATAAAACCAATCTTTTTACAGACGGGATGATATCCTTCCAAGAGACTGACCCCGAAACATTAAACCCCCTTTACGGAATTATAAACAAAAGAGGCAAGGTGCTTGTGGGTGCTGATTATTCCATGGCATATCCTGCAGGGGAAAATGTCATCATCGCGGCAGAGGGCAGTGAAAGCGTGTCCTTCTATACAGGAAGCGGTGCAGCACTTTCGCTGATATCCAAAAAAGGAAAGAGCATAACAGACTTTGTATTCGACGGCACATCATGGGAATTCTCCGAGGGTCTTATGGCGGCATCAAAGGACGAAAAATGGGGCTTTGTAAATCCCAAGGGCAAATGGATAATCAAGCCTCAATACGCCGAGGCAAGAAGCTTTGGGGACTCCCTTGCACCTATTCGTGACAACAAAACTCTTAAATGGGGATATATAAACAAAAAAGGAAAGAAAGTTATAGGGTGCAAATTTGACGAGGTAGGAAGCTTCTCGGATTCCCTTGCACCCGCAAAGCTCGACGGCAAGTGGGGATATATAAACAAAAAAGGCGATTGGGTTATTAAGAATAAATTTTTCGATGTAGGCGAATTTGACGGCAGTATGGCAATCGCCATAGACAAAAACGGCAAATGGGGATTTATAAACAAAAAAGGCGAATGGATAATTGAGCCTCAATATGAGGAACTAAAAGGCTTTAGCGAAAATCTTGCTGCGGCAAAAAAGGACGGCAAGTGGGGATATATTAACAAAAAAGCTAAGTGGGTCATTAAGAACAAATTTGCATCGCTTGGCAGCTTTGAAGACGGTCTCTCTTATGCTCAGGAGAAAACAAACGGAAAGTTTGGATATATAAACAAAAAAGGTAAATATGTAATTAAAGCAAATTACATTATGGCATCGCAGTTTTCCGATGGCATAGCACTTGTGAAAGCAGACAAGGGCTTTGGATACATAGACAAAAAGGGCAATAAAATAACAGATACCGATTTTGTTACCGCAACGGTGTTCTTTGACGACGGCTATGCGGCAGTATGCGAAAGCGACCCCGAATCCCCCATAGGCGAGAAGTGGTATATAATTAACAAAAAGGGCAAGCCGATATTCAGTAAGACATTTGACGGAATATATTAAGGCTTTTATGCAGAGGGGGTCAATAGCAACCCCCTCTGCACTCCCTGCCATCCGCTGTGAAAAACGAACGGAAAAACAAAAAATTCCCTTGGAATTTTAACCGCATCTGCGGAGGGCACGGAAACCATCGTGCCTAGTCCTCGATTGCGGAAATTCCTTCGGGAATTTTTTATTTTTCTATTTCGTTTGTTTTTCAAGGCGGAAATTTAATAAGGTAGTTTTGCTTTCGCAAAACGGATTTATAAATATTATTTACATACCAGGATTTACATTGTAGGAGCGACCTTATGTGGTCGCCCGAATTTTTTTACAGATATTTTCTTATATTTACTGTTAGCTCTTCTTCAAGGTTTATAAGGCGCTTTGCTATATCCTTGGAAACCTCGTCTGCCGCCTTGTACTTATTGAGATATTTATTTAAGGATTTGACTCCCATATTGCAACCATCGGTCATAAGGTCTGCTATGACCTCATCGCTTTCGTTAACGGCAAGTTTTATATTGGTTTTCATCCATGACATGCCCTTGGCGATAGGTTCGGGGTCCTTGCCCTCGTCCCTGTATTTACTCAGCAGGCTGTCGATTTCCTCCTGAAGCCTTGTGTGCTCGCTGCGGCACTTATCCAAAAGGTCATGAAGCTCAGAACTGCTTACATTATCGAGCACATCCTCTATTGAGGATATACCCATTTTTACCCCTGCGTCACACTCTCTCAAAAGTTTTATTGTATCCTGTTCTACCAATTAATGACATTCCTTTCTTCAAAAAGTAATCATGTGTATTATGGCACTCGTCAGGATAAATATGCAGATTACAGAGATTGTTTTTTTAATTTTTCTATCACGCAATCGCCCACCTGAGATGTGGAAGCACTTCCGACAGAAAAGACAATATATCTTGATGTCTGCCTTGTGTGGAGAAAAGATGCGTATAGCATTGGCAGTATGGATAAATTCCGTAAGTATGTAAAGGAAAAAATCCTTTGGAAATGAATAGTGTTTTCTATTGAAAAACGGATTTTGCAAACTATAATTTACAGGGAAAGTCTATCAAGCGGCTCCAAATAACCATAACAATTATATAGATATTGATTTTTCTAATGAATTGTGGTAAAATATAGTCATAAAATAAATTAGGGGGTGAACTTATGTGTACTAGAAATACACTTGATGTATTGTTAAAAGAAACCCACACAGAGCTTAGAAAAATATTTGGCGAAAAGCTCAGTAGTGTTATTCTTTATGGTTCTTACGCAAGAGGAGATTATGACTCCGAGTCAGATATTGATGTGATGGCATTAGTTGACCTTGAAAAAACTGAGCTTGCAAAATACAGACGCATCGTGTCTGACTTTGCAAATGATATTGATTTGAAGTATGATGTTCTTTTGTCGGTTAAGTTGCAGGATAAGTTCACTTTTGAAAAGTATGGAAAAGCTCTTCCGTACTATATGAATGTTACAAGAGAGGGCGTGAATGTCAGTGTATAACAGGGAAATAATTGATTTGGCATTGTATCGTCTCGACAAAGCAAAAACAGATTTGATTGCAGCGAAGAAAACATTAGAACTCGAAATGTTTGATACTGCTGCAAACCGTTCTTATTATGCAATTTTTCATTCAGCCCGTGCAATCTTAGCACTTGACGGTCAGGATTACAAAAAGCATTCGGGTGTAATCAGTAATTTTCAAAAGAATTATATTAAAACAGAGATATTTGATAGGAAAATGTCCAACATTATTAAATCCGCTTTTGATATGCGAACCGATAGTGATTATGAGGATTTTTATGTTGTACCCAAAGAAGATGTTGCTAAACAAGTTAGTGAAGTGAAGCAGAATATTTCGTTTACAAAACAGAAGAATATTTAAGAGATAAAATTGCAGACAACCATCTGTGACGGATGGTTGTTATTTATATTTACACCTCATCCACCGCAAGCGGTCCCCCTTCTCCTCAAGGAGAGGGCTTTTTTGTGCAATAAAAAAGGCCGACATATGTCGACCTTTAATACTCAGATATTAAATTTGGATTAAACTGCTTTTAATTATAATTAAAATTTAGTTTGTTGCTGTTTATAATTAACCAACATATGAAGTTTTTGCTGTATAAACAGAAACTATCTGCTTACCGCCAAACTTACCCATTGCTGCAAGACTAAATTTTCCTGTATTGAATTTTGTAGGGAGTGCAGAAAGAGATTCCTTAACTGTCAATTCTACTACTTCAACCATAGGTTTTGTATATTTCTTCATTGCTATCTCCTCCTTATTATTAATTTGTAAATTCTTGCGTTGATTTTACTGTGCCGTCAAAATCTTTAGCATAAGCTTCTACATCACCGCTAACATTTATGTCTTTAAGTATAACGATGTATGTTCCATCTACTTCAGAGCATCCTACTGCAGGATAGTAATCCTCACCAACTCTGATACCATATTCACTTGCAGCACCGCTTACTTTAGCCTTGTAACATTTAGTGTTACTTTCTAAGTCTACACCTTCAACAGAAATATCTGTTATATCACTAACTCCAACCACTGCTACATGAGCGTCACCTTGTGTAAGGAAGTTAGTACCTTCTGCAAATTTGAATTTGGGGAATGTACCCGAACCATCTGTACCAAACTTAGCTACTGCATTGAGAGCGCCAGCATGGGTGGTGGTAAATTTAGCTTCAACATTGCCTACACCAGATGAACCAGGTATTGTGTACTGGTTGATATAAAGAATTCCACCATCATCAGCTTTTTCTACATAGTAAGTAACTTCGCTACCTGCATCACCATAAATTGTAGCAGTAACTGACATAGTAGCTTCTGAGTTATTATCATAAGCATCATATGTAGTTGTAACTGTTACATTACCAGCTTTTTGATTTTCTGTTGCGAAAGCAGTCAATCCGGCAAAAGCTACGCTAAGAGCGCAAACTGTTGCCATTACTTTTGAAAACTTAATTTTCATCTGACAAACATCTCCTTTATTTAATATACTGATTGATAACATTATTCTAGCAAATATATCCCCAAATGTCAATAGGTTTATATGTATTTTTATGCCAAAAATTTTTACAATTAAACCTTTGGTTCATTGTGCATTATAAACAACCCGCTACAAAATGACCAACTTTCCGTCTTCAAGCCGAACATTCTTTGTGGAAATTTTGAAAGCCGTATCCTTATGAGTTATTATAAGGCAGGTCTTATCTTTAAGGCTCTTGATATTGGACAGAATTTTTGTTTCTGTTGCATCATCAAGGGCACTTGTTGCCTCGTCCAGAAGTATAATCGGCGCGTCAAGATATATAGCTCTTGCAACGGCAAGTCTCTGCACCTGACCCTCGCTGAGCCCCATGCCGTTTTCGCCGATTACTGTGTCAAAGCCGTGTGGAAGAGTATCTATATACTCCCTGATGCACGCACATTCTGCGGCTCTCATGAGTCTTTCGTAATCGGGGCTTTCGTCAAAGAAGGCAATGTTTCTTGCTATGCTTCCCGATATTATCATATTGCCCTGGGGAACATATGCAAAGAGCGACCTTGCAGAAGCGGTGAGCGGAACAGAGCTTTGACCGTCATATACCGATATCTCACCCGACTTTGCCCTGTGTATACCGAGAAGCAGACGGAAAAGCGTACTCTTGCCCTGTCCCGATATACCCCGAACTACAATGATATCGCCTTTCTGTATCGAGAGGTTTGCTCCCGAGAGGATATCCCCCTCTCCGTAGGAGAAGCTCATATCCTTAATTTCAATTGATGAAAAGTCCTTAATATTGCCGTCGTCTGTCATATCCTCAGGCAGATTTTCCATATCCATTATACGCTCTGCAGATGCAAGTGTTGCAAAGAAATTGGAAACCGTACCCGAAATTTCGCGGAACGGACTCTGCACAGCGCCGACAAGCTGAATTATTGCTGTAAATGTACCCACCGTCATGATACCCATATGTATTTTTCTTGCACACCAGATAACTGCAACATAGTATGCGGCGGTCATTGCCACAAAGTATACTATATTAACAAGCAGACTCACATAGCCTACCTTCATATTTATTCTGTAATTTTTCTCCTGCAAATCGGATGCGTGGTCAGAAGCTTTGTCTTCTGTACGGAACGCCTTAATAACAAGAAGATTCTGTATACATTCCTGCATAAATGACAAAATTCTTCCGTCACTTTGCCTCACCTCACCGTGAAGTTTCTTGGCACATCTTCCGTAGATTACAGAGCCTGCAATAACAACGGGCCCAAGAGCTATACACATAAGTGCAAGAGACAAATCGAGCTTAAGAAGTGCTATAAAGCTCATTACAACTCCCGAAACAAGCATTGCAACCGTCGGAACAACATCTATGACATTGGTGCTGACTATCCGTATGTCGCCTGTAAGTCTGTTGATAAGCTCGCCCGAATGATAAGCACCCAGGCTTTCCATATCTCTTGTCATTACCTTGGAAAAGGCATTTCTCTGCATACGGTTCTTAAAACGAGTACCCATCCTGAGCGAAAATATACTGTATATACTTTGAAACACAAGGTCAGCTGCAAGAAGAACAACAAGCCTTATTACCGCTCCCGAAAAGCTGACATCGGAAACCCCTGTTGCACAGTCAAGAAGTACCCTGCTTGCCATGGCAAACTCAACAGATATGTACGAAAGTGCTACACCCATTACGGTAAGGACAAGGATGGCAGGCAAAATACTCCTTACTCTGCCAAAGAGCCATCGTATTGGTCTAAACATGCAGTAGCCTCCTAACCGAATTGAGTGCATAAAGAACCTGATGCCTTATGGGGAAAATCAAAACCCACAACCTTGCATAGAGCTTTATAATAAAATCATCGGCTGAATATTCCCTGCCGTTTCGGCAAAAAGACACAACCTTAGCCATAACACAGCCTGCATCTACGGGGTATTCCTTCTCGGTTTCGAAGTCTCCTGCGATTGTAAGTACATTTCCCCGCTTTTTGATAATTCTATGAAGAATGTACTGTCCGTTTGCCCTCCTGTGAAGAACGATATCGTACTTCTTGATTCTGTCGGGGGGAGCAAGAACAACGCTGTCCTTTAAGTTATGGAGAATAGGGGTCATGCTTATTCCCGTCACCTGCATGCGAACAAGTGAGCCGCCCGCCAGACATTCCTCTATTACGGGCACAAGGTCATTTATGCTGTAATTTCCGTTTTCGTTAATTATCATCATTCAATTACCTTTTTGTTTCTAAGAACCTCAGAAAACTCATGGACATCGGAAACTGCGGTATCTCTGTCCACATCATATTCGGAAAGAAGTGCTTCCACAAGCTCCTCCTCAGTTGCTCCCTCTCCTATACTGTTCCACAAAAATGCACCTGTCTCGTTGATGGTAATCATGGCAGAAAAATCAACAATGTTTGAGCCTGTGGGAACTATAACAAAGCTGTTTGCCACCTCTTTGAGTGCAAATCCCGGTTTGATTTTCATATTTATCATCCTTTCTTCCAATATGCCTTTCCCCTCGAATCATAATAGTCGGGGCAGGGCAGTCTGGAATGTAATTTATAATTGATGCTTCCTGCTCTCCCTCTGCGCTGTATCTCTCCCCTGAGAGACGGCAGAGCCGAATAGCTGAGCAAATCTCTGATTGTAATATATCTTGCATGTGACGGTCTTTCAAAAAGAGGACCGATTATATCTATATAATAATCAAGAAACGAATACATGCTGTCCGCGAGAGAAAGTATAACGCTGTCGTCTGCAAGAGAGAGGATAAGCTCCTTTCCCCTTGATGACCTCGAAAGCTCTCTTACTCTCCCAAGTACCTTTGTTTTATACATTCGGTAAGACACTGCGATGTCCGAAGCTGCTGACAAGCCTTCGCCACTTTCGAATTCCGTCTCTGGTATATTTTTGCCTTCCTTCATTGTTTGCCTGTGCTTTTTCACCATGGACGAAAAACGCCTTCTGAGTTTATTGTCCGTTTCTATAACCTCTCCCGCACACGCCTCGGCAAGAGGGATATTTACATATATACCGCACGCGGCATAGCCCAGAAGCTGTTCCTCAATGCCGTACACTACGCAAACGGCATAGTTGATTGCCTCGCAAAGCAGAGACGCATAAAGAACATCTCTGTCCGAAACGGTTTTTATAAGCATATACATATCCTTACATTCAGGACTAAACAGTGCCCATAAATCAGGCATCTCATATACTCCTGCCTTTTCCGATGCAGTTCGCATCTCGCAGTTTCCGTCTCTGAGGACAAAGCGTGCTATTGTAAGATGCGGATTTTCCATCCACATTTTCCTTACCTTGACGGCCACGCCGAGAACCTCTTGCATCGTCAGCTTTCGTGCAAGGTCGTCACTGCCGTAATCGTATCTTATACTTCCCTTTTCGATATTAACAAGGCATGACACAACCTCCTCCGCTCTGTCAATATCCTCAAAGGATATTCCATCCGAGAATGTGAGACGGATATTTTCGAAAGAGCCTGTCTCAAAATCCTTTATTATAGCTGTACCGACCACTATCTTACCTCTGCCTTTGTTTTGTTTACGGTTTCGGGATTTCGGATATATGTGGGAACAACCTTTTCTACAATATCCTTAATAGCGGACACATCGCCCGTTTCGGAGGCAGTACGAAGCATAGCGAGATTTGGCATAAGCTCCTCCATTGTTATGTCCGAGGGTGTTCCTATGAATATCTTCTCATGGCGGGTCTTCCCCAGACCCTCCTCGCTCATAAGCAGCTCTTCATAGAGCTTTTCGCCCGGGCGAAGTCCCGTAACCTCAATGCTTATATCTACGCCGGGGGTGTAGCCCGAAAGTCTTATAATATTCTTGGCGAGGTCATAAATTCTGACAGGCTTGCCCATATCAAGCACAAAGATTTCGCCCCCCCTTGCATAGCTTGCCGCCTGAAGCACAAGCTGAGCCGCTTCGGGAATTGTCATAAAAAATCTGGTGATATCCTTGTGTGTAACAGTAACCGGGCCGCCTTCTTCTATCTGCTTCTTGAACAGAGGTATAACACTTCCGTTGGAGCCGAGAACATTTCCGAATCTTACTGCAACAAACTCGGTATCGCTTATTTTCTGCATACTTTGTACAATCATCTCGCACATTCTCTTGGTTGCACCCATGATATTTGTGGGATTTACCGCCTTGTCTGTCGAAATCATTACAAAACGCTTAACTTTGTGCTTGTCCGCACAGGTTGCAACATTGAGAGTTCCGAAAACATTGTTTTTTATTGCCTCGGC
>JAZSFO010000073.1:0-4128 GCA_045532255.1 Clostridia bacterium
AGCCGCGCTGACAAGCTCACTCAGAGCTTGGCATCGCTAAAATTACCGAAACCGCAGCGGGAATTGATTTTCGGTAATTTTGCTCCGTTTTTTTGCTTGATTTCAGGCATCTGTTTTAACTTGAAATCCGCAAGACGCAACTTATTGAATATCCTCCGCTGTGCGCTCGTACGATATGCGGTATCCTGTAGCACACTCTTATGAATTTTGGGACAAAACATTCGCCCCAAATCAAAGTAAAAATTCCGTAAAATTGACGGAATCAAATTTCCGCTGCTGTCCGTCGGTTTTAGCGATGCCTCGCTCTGAGTGAGCGTGTCATCGCGGCGGGATTTTTACAAAGATTTGGGCCTAATGTTCCCAAAATTCATACCAAGTGTGAGACTGGATATCGTATAGCGGACGGAGCAATTGTGTGAATTTTGCCGTTCATAAAATCATAATACAGGCAATTGTTTAATTGGAGGAGACTGAAAACATGAAAATTACAGTACTTGACGCAGCCACTCTGGGAGAAGATATTTCGCTGGATTGTCTTAGGGAATTCGGCGATTGCGACATATATAATTCAACAGATGCATCTCTTGTAAAGGAAAGGATAGCCGAAACAGAGGTTGTGATACTCAATAAGGTAAAGCTTAACGAAACCAACCTTTGCGATGCCAAAGATTTGCGTCTTATTTGCGTGTGTGCAACAGGATATGACAACATAGATGTGGAGTATTGCAGAAAAAGAGGCATTGCGCTATGCAATGTTGAGGGGTATTCCTCTCACAGCGTTGCACAGACTACCGTAGGCATGGTTTTGTCCCTGTGGTCGCACCTTGCCGAGTACAATAATTTTGTTACAAGCGGAGAGTATTCAAAAAGCGGTGTTGCAAACAGGCTTACCCCCGTATACCATGAGATATGGGGCAGAACATGGGGCATTGTAGGTTACGGCAATATCGGCAAAGAGGTCGGAGATATTGCCAGGGCTCTCGGATGCAGGGTTATTGTTTGCAAGAGAACACCGCTTAAGGATATCGAGTGTGTGGATATAGATACTCTTTGCAGAGAGTCGGATATCATAACAGTGCACACGCCCTTAAATGAGGGAACAAGACACTTAATCAACGAAGACAGATTGAATATGATGCAAAGCCATGCAGTTCTTGTCAATACGGCAAGGGGACTTGTTGCCGATGAAGGTGCGGTTGCAAGGGCAGTTGCGGAGGGCAAAATCGGGGCGTTCGGCACAGATGTGTATTCTGTTGAACCGCTAAGTGAGGGAAGCCCCCTCTATAATATAAAAGACCTTCCCAATGTAATGCTTACACCGCATATGGCATGGGGAGCACAGGAATCAAGAAAACGCTGTATAAATGAGGTTTGTGAAAATATAAGAGACTTTGCATGCGGCGGAAGAAAGGGGAGAGTGGATATATGAAAATTCTTTTTGTTTGCCACGGCAACATCTGCCGTTCGCCAATGGCGGAATTTGTGATGAAAGACCTTGCCGAAAAAGAGGGTATAAAGCTCGAAATAGCATCCGCCGCCACAAGCTGCGAGGCATTGGGATGCAGGGTTCACCGAGGCACAAGGCAAAAGCTCTCTGAGTACGGAATATCAACCGAGGGAAAATACGCAGTCATTATGACAAAGGCGGATTACAACAAGTACGATTACATAATAGGCATGGACAGTCTCAACATTCGTAATATTCACAGAATAACAGGGGGAGACCCCGAGAACAAGATTTATAAGCTTCTTGAATTTGCTCTTTCAAATGAGGATATAGCAGACCCGTGGTACACTGATAATTTTGACGAAACATATGACGATGTGCTCAGAGGATGCAAGGCACTAATGGATAAAATAAGAAACTCGGTGTAAAAACCAAGTTTTTTACACCGAGTTTCCTATGGGGATGGCTTTATGTCCTCTTTTTAAAACACTTGTGTGATTTGTATAAAAAGAAGTACAATTTCTGTCAAAAAAACCTATACACAACTGCCTCAAAACTATTGACATTTCGGACATAAAAGTGTACAATATATTATGTATAGTTGTTTTGTTTTGAGATGTTGTAGCCACCGGGTAATACTCGGTGGATAGGGTGATGAAATGAATAAGAAAAAGATTAAAATAATACTTATTGTTATTCTTGCCGTCATACTCGCCGTGCTTATTGCCATAGGCATCCGGTTCAGGAACACGGCAGGCGTGGTGTTTGACTGGGATAACATAGTGTCCTTTGTCAATTCTGTACGGTATGACAACGAGGATCTGGAAGCCAAGCTTAATGACAATCAAACCAAGATGGAAAAGCTTGCGGAGGAAAGTCCTCACATTAACATCAGGGGAGACCTTACGGAAGAGGAAAAGACGGCACTTAACGAAGGCAAAATTACCAAGGATGATGCAGTAGAAATCATAAAGGGAGACTCAACCCTCGAGGAGATACTTGTAACCAAGGAGAATACGGAGGGTACGGACATCCCGAAGGAACCAACGCCGGAGGAAGCCCCTCCGCCCGACGAACCCGAACCCGAGGCAGAGAGTGTGCCAAAGGACAGGGTATCAGAGATAGTTGCTGAGCTTTATGTAATACAGGCAGATTTTCTCTCAAGGCTTGAGGGAGTGGGCGACAGTGCCTATGCAGATTACAAAGCCGCTAATTACGACAGAACACAGGTTGCATCGATTGTAGACAGCTACATGGGTACTGTCACAGCGATGGAAGCCGAGTGTGACAATACAATCAAAGCACTTTTGGATGAGCTTTCGCTGGAGCTTCAAAAGGTTGGCGGAGATCAGAATCTTGTCAAGGAAATACGAAACTTCTACTATAACGAAAAAAGTTTGAAAAAATCGTATTATCTAAATAAAATGTATCAAGAAGATTACAAATAAATTCAGGAGGAGAAACGCAATGAAATCAACAAACAGACTTTTGGCAATATTGCTTGTTCTTGTTATGGTTATAGGAACTATGCCGATATTTGCCTTCGCAGCACAGACAGAGGCATTTTCGGATTTCCCTGTGGGAAGCTGGTCCGAGGAAGCTATGACAGCTGCGGTAAACAACGGACTTTTGAATGGTAAGGGTGACGGCACTATTGCCCCCAAGGATTACCTCACAAGAGCGGAAACAGCAACAATTATTAACCGCGCTTTCGGTGCAACGGTAAAGGCAGACATATCCCGCTTCACAGATGTGAGCGCAGATGACTGGTATTATACCGAGTTCCAGAAGGCAGTTAACATGCAGACTGTAGTGGGTGTTGATGATTCTCACATCAATCCGACAGGCTACATATCAAGAGAATGTGTATTTACCATTATGGCAAGGGCATTGGTATTGTCGGCAGGCGATACATCGACTCTTTCCAAATTCGGCGATGCATCCTCCGTTTCTTCATGGGCAGCGCCCTTTGTTGCGGCTATGATATCAAACGGCTATGTGAACGGTGACGGCAGCGGCAGCATCAATCCCAAGGCATATATAACCAGGGAAGAATTTGCCCAGATTTTACATAACACTATCAAGACGTATATTACAAAAGGCGGCGAGGTTTCCGGAATATTTGAGGGTAACCTCCTCATAAGAGTACCCGGAGTCAAGCTTAACAATGTTACTGTTAACGGCGACCTTATTGTAGCAGACGGCGTGGGCAAAGGCAATCTTGACCTCACAAATGTCAAGGTTACAGGAAGAATCCTTTTCCGCGGCGGTGAAGGCAAGGTTACCTTTGGCAGCGGATGCTCTGTAGGAAAGTTTATCATAGTTCACGATATTAACGGTGTTGTAAACTTCAATAACTACAGAACAGAGGCGGTATTTGATGATATCGTTCTCGATACAGACGCAACCTTCCTACAGAAGAAACCGGTAGGAACAACAGCTCGTCCGTCGAGACCGTCATCTCCCTCGGTAACACCCACAGAATATACAATTACATATGTTCTTGGTATAGGCGAAGGCAAAGCAACATTTGAACCTACAGAGGCACAGAAGAAATACACAGAGGGAACAGCATTTATTCTTCCCGAACCCACATGGGAAGGCTATAACTTCCTCGGTTGGTATACAAATGATAAATTTGAAGGCGACAAGGTAACAGAAATCACAGCAAACGATACAGG
>JAZSFO010000074.1:0-6966 GCA_045532255.1 Clostridia bacterium
TTATCATCATAATGTTGCGAACCATCCAATTCAATAATAAGCTTTGCTTTGGCACAGTAAAAATCAACAATATATTTTCCTATAACTTTCTGTCTTATAAACCTGATAGGATATTCTCTTAAGTAATCATACCAAAGGTGCCTTTCTTCTTTTGTCATATTCTTTCGGAGTGTTTTCGCAAGTGGTACAATTGCCTTGTTGTGTTTATAGTCCATTACAATCCCTCCGAGTTACTTCGCAACCCACCTCCCGTCTTGCCTCCTTTGATGCGTAGCATTAAGGGAGGGGGACCACACAAAGTGTGGTGGAGGGATGAAAGGCTTCCTGTCATTTCGGCAAGAACCAATCCCTCAGTCAAACCTTCGGTTTGCCAGCTCCCTTTACACAAGGGAGCCTTCAAGGGAGGCTTTTTGATAGTGTTTTCTTGTAGAACATATTATCATTTTTAATGTTTTTAGTTAACACAATCAACTTTTTGCAAGTTATAGGGTTCAAATCTCTATTATAAGTCTTTCCACCACACCTATAATTTGGAAGTCCTCTTCGGGCAGTTTTTCTTTGGAACTGCCTGTAGGTATTCTTGTTGACTGCGCAGTCATATATAAAACACCGTCTGTTTCTATGAGCTTTCGTATGAGCAAGAAACCCTTATGTATTGCGGCAAAGATTTGTCCCGAATAGGGAGACTTCTTTTCTGTATTGATTACAATTACCGTACCTTTCTTGATACCGCAAAGATTCATGCTGTTATCCTCTGCCGTTGTTGCAATATATGTACCCTTTGGCACATGAAGATGCCCCGGGAGCGTAAGCACAGAATCCCTGAGACTGTCCTCATGTGTGGTAAGTCCCTCTATGTTTTCGCTTTGGTAAAAAGACATAGAGGTGCCGTGCATCTTCTGTGTCAGCTTCGGAAGTCCGACTGATGTTTCGGGAAAGAAGTATTCCGACGGAAGATTGAACTTATACATAAATTTGGTAAGTGTCTCGTATGTCGGGGTGGAATATCCCGATTCGTAGTTTGATATCGCAGTTTTTCTAAGCCCCAGCATGTCTGCCATCTGTTGCTGTGACAGATTCCACTCTGCTCTGAGGCTCTTAATCTTCTGGGCAAAAAGAAGGTTTCCTTTTGACATTGTGTTTATTTCTCCTCTATAATAAAGTCACCAATCTCCTTGGCGGCAAACGGACGGCCAAGTACGGATTGCATCTTTTGTATCTGATTTAGTCTTTCCGGACAGTTTATAAGGTGCGATATTACCTCGTCAATGGGAGCATTTGAGGATGTACCTACCGCAAGGCCTGCATTTATCAGGAAGTCTCTGTTTCTGTCCTCCTGACCGGGTATTGGGTCTACAAGTATTATCGGTATGTTTTTTGCTATTGCTTCGCTAACCGTGAGACCGCCGGGCTTTGTTATTATTATGTCCGAGGCATCCATTATGGTATCAACATTGTTCACAAATCCGAAGTTATATACCTTTTTTCTTGTAAACATGCGGTCTATTCTTTCTTTCATACTGCGATTATTACCGCATACACTTACTATCTGAAAATCATCATGGAGTCTGTCGAGAGAATAAATATATTTCTCGGTGTTTCCAAACCCCATACTGCCTGTAATTACAAAAACAGTCATTTTGTCATCTATACCAAGCTCTTTTCTTGCCTCGGATTTGTCTTTCCTTTTTGAGAACTTAAGGTCAACGGGAATTCCCATAGGCAGAATTTTTTCCTTTGGAATTCCTTTTTTTGCAAGAATATTTTTTACAAGCTCATTTGCCGTTATGTAGTAGTCCATGTTTGCCATATCCCAGTAGGGGAGAGCACAGAAGTCTGTAACTATTCCAACGGTTTTGGTGTTTACGAATTTTTTTCTTTTGTATTCGCTCATAAGGACAGCCGCAAGCGGATGTGTAGGTATTACCACATCTGGATTCTGACGGTATATATATTTAGCAAACTGCCTTGCAACAAAGCTGTTGCAGAAGGTAGACCATGCAATTTTGGAATCAGGGTTGTGCTTTTCGATGCTCTGGTAGAACTTGCCGTACATATACGGAGTGTATTTTGTGCTGAGGAGATATCCTTTTTCCAATAGACTGCTGAGCAGTTTGCTAAAGTATTTATATGCGTCCACAACCCTTGCATCAACGCCCTGAGATTTCAGATAGTCCTTGAGCGCGTTTGAGGCTATGTTGTGACCGTTTCCTGTAGACATTGTAAGAATTATTGCCTTCATATGCCATTATTTCCTTTCGATTATTGTGCTTATACTAATTATAAACCTTTAATTTAGAATAGTCAATAGTAACACCTTTTTGCCAAATTGCATAGTATAGACTGAAACAAAAAAACGGAGGTGTTTTTGATGCTTGGTAATAAATGCTGCGGTACTCTCTTTGGCTCTAACGATGGAATACTTTTCTTTATTCTTGTGTTCCTGCTTCTCTTCGGATGCTGTGACCAGAAAACAAATTGTGATTGATTGATGTAAAAAAGGAGGAATATGTATGTTTATTTTATTCGGTAACAGAAATTGCGGCGGCGAAAGCAGTACTATACTTTGGTTTATAATCCTTGTAATACTGCTCTTTATGAACAATGATGACTGCAATGGCAACTCTTGCTGTCAGAATGACTGCGGCTGCTGATTTTTGAGGGGTGAGCTTTAATGAGTGATTGCTGTAACAACAACTTATCATGCTGCAACTCCTGCTGCTGCAACCGCGGCGGATGGGGCGGAACCGGTATATGGTTCTGGGTTATAGTGGCAATTGTTGTAATCTGGATTTTCTCGGATAATAACAACTGTTGCTGATAACAATAACAAAGGGACTGCGCCGCAGTCCCTTTGTTATTGTTCTATAAATTTCCGTATTGCCTCTTCTACAGAGATTACTTCCTTTTCAAAAGCCTCTGCACTGACCCTCAGAGCGCCTGCCCCGAGAATTATCATTTGCTCAAGGCTGTCCGATGTGGCAACCCGTACCATATAGTCCCTTGCAAGTGTGTGCGATGCTTTTTCTATATACGAATCTGCGGTTTGAGCTTCCTTTGTGTACACTACGCTGATACCGCCGTTTTTCTCAATGTGCCCGATACCGCCCTTGACCTTGTAGGCATCAAAGACTACAGCAAGATGGCATCCTCTTACCGCACGGTAATTTATAAGCCTGTTTATAAGGGTCTCTCTTGCAAGACCTATATCCTCGTCTGCCTGTTTTTTAAGCATTTCCCATGCAAAGATTATGTTGTAGCCGTCGACGAGCACATATTCTTCCTTGAGTTGAGATGAGGCAGATTTGCTTTTGTATTTGACGGTGCCTGTTCTGTTTCGGACAAACTCTTTTTCTTCCTTTTTGCCCCCAAAGGTCATTTCAAATATGCGGCTTAGCTCGGCATCTGTTACAGATGAAGCATCAAAACTCGCCTTTTTGCTTTGAACTTCAAGATTTTCCTCTGTTTTTTTACTAAGTACGCTTTCAATGTGCATGTTGTCATATACATCGTACCACTTGACATTTACGCCTGCACCGTGAGAACAGAAGATGGAATCTGCGCTGTTTTCCACATCGGCATCAAAGTTATATCCGATTTTTTCTATAATCTCTTCCTCGTTCTGGCACGGCTCATAGCCTTTTAACTCGTATGTGACAGAGCCTTTTCCCCTTGTAATGATTGTAATATCCTTTTGGTAGCCCTGTATTTTTATAGCAGGTGCACTTGCATTTATTATACTCATTTCCCCAATTGTGTCAGGAGAAGAAAAGTTTGCACCCATTCCCGAAAGGTCGCTTAAGACTCTGCCAACACATTCTGTCGGCACTTCTATACTCGCGTCATACCACGGCTCCAATAAGACGCTTTGGGCATTTGCAAGCCCGTGTCTTACTGCACGGTATGTTGCCTGACGGAAGTCACCGCCGTCTGTATGCTTTATGTGTGCCTTGCCTGCGGCAAGCGTTATGCGGATGTCGGTAATAGGCGAGCCTGTAAGGACACCGAGGTGTGTTTTTTCTGCAAGGTGGCTTAGTATAAGCCTCTGCCAGTTTTCGTCAAGCTCGTCTGTTTTGCATGTCGAGTCAAATGTAATTCCGCTGCCCCTCGGAGCCTCCTTTAGAATTAAGTGAACCTCGGCATAGTGACGCAGAGGTTCGTAATGCCCCACACCCTCGGCGATGCCCTTTATTGTTTCTTTGTATACTATACCGCCCTCATGGAAGACTACGCCGAAGCCAAACCGTTCCCTTACAACCCTTGAGAGCACCTGAGTCTGCACCTCGCCCATAAGACGAAGAGTTACGCAACCAAGACGGCTGTCCCATTGTGCATTAAGCTTTGGGTCCTCACTTTTTAGCTTCATAAAGGCAGACAGAACATCGGAGTCGGAGACCCCCTCGTCAGCTTCCACTCTGTAGAAGAATACAGGCTCAAGCATGAGGTTGTGACAGTCCTTTTCAAAGCCTATACCCATGCCCGAATAAGTCTCTGTAGGTCCCGTAACGGCACAAACCTGTCCCTGAACTGCAGAGCTTAGCATAGTGTACTTAACACCCGAATAGAGCCTGATTTCGTTGACCTTTTCTTCCGCATCACCTACGGGGAGCATTGACTTGACATCGAGGCTTCCGCCCGTAATCTTAAGGTGAGTCAAACGCATGCCCTTGTCGTCTGTGGTTATCTTGTATACCCTTGCACCGAAGCTGTCTGTTTGAGGCGGGGCAGAGGTGTATAAATCAAAGGCCTTCATAAAATCCTCCACACCGTCATTTTTAAGTGCGGAGCCAAAAAAGCAGGGAAAAATCAATCTGTTTCGTATTGCTCTTTGTATAGAAATATCCGAAACACCTCCCGAAAGAAACTCTTCCATTATTTCTTCCGAGCACAGAGCGATTTCCTCGTCTCTGCCGTCCATACAAAAGTCTGTTACGGCATCGGAAAGAGTTTTCTTAAGCTCAAGGATAATCTCGCCTCTTTCCATTGACGGAAGGTCGGTTTTGTTCACGAATATAAATGTCGGTATTCCGTAGCTTTCCAGTAGCTTCCACAGAGTCCGCGTGTGGCTTTGAACCCCCTCGGGAGCACTTATCATAAGTATGGCATAGTCTAATGCAGTGAGCACCCTCTCTGTCTCCGCACCAAAATCCGCATGACCCGGAGTGTCAAGAAGTGTAAATTCACTTTCACCAATGCCGAATACCGCCTGCTTGGAAAATATTGTTATTCCTCGGTCTCTTTCTATTGAATTTGTATCCAGATAACTGTCCCTGTTGTCTACTCTTCCTATTTTCCGTGTCTTTCCGGAATTAAAAAGTATCGCTTCGCTGAGGGTTGTTTTTCCTGAGTCAACATGTGCAAGCACACCAAAGGTTATTCTTTTTTTCATAATGCCTGCACCTCCGTTAATTATTGTATCATACTTTTGTACTGAGTGCAATATAGTTTAGTGTCCGCTAAGGTGTAATGAAATATCAACTTCGTTGATATGAAATAATCCTAACGGATTATGAAATATTTTTCTTCCAGAAAAATGTGAAATAAAATTTGCCTTTTCATATTGCGAAGCAATATTTCATACACGAAGTGTATTTCATAGCGAAGCTATTTCACTTGCCGTAGGCAAATTTCATTGAAAAAAGACTTGTCAATTGACAAGTCTTTTTTCTGGTGGGGAGAGATGGATTCGAACCATCGAAAGCGTAGCTAACAGATTTACAGTCTGCCCCCTTTGGCCACTCGGGAACCTCCCCTGGAGCTGGTGATGGGACTCGAACCCGCAACCTGCTGATTACAAATCAGCTGCTCTGCCAATTGAGCTACACCAGCATATTAAATTGTGATTTTAAGTGGTGGGAGCTACAGGGCTCGAACCTGTGACCCTCTGCTTGTAAGGCAGATGCTCTCCCAGCTGAGCTAAGCTCCCATGCACTCGTCACTCATCAGCGACTATGATAGTATAACTCTTTTTATTACAAATGTCAATACCTTTTTTAAAAAAAATCAAAAAAAATTGATTTTTTTAAATTGACAATTGAAAACGGAAAATTGATAATCAAATAAAATCCAAAATTGGCTTGTAGGGGAGGACTTGCTCCTAACGCAAAACGGGACGGCACGCAGACCGTCCCCTATAGATATACTATTTTCAACTTTCCATTGAGAGCACAAGAAGTACAGATATCCTTATAGAAGGCGAGAATTACACTAGCTACGGATATGTAAGTCCCACAGTATATACAAGAGGTAAGTACAGAAAACTTGTAGCTTCATTTAATGAAGACGGTTGGTACAGATATAATATTACTGTACCCCAAAGCGGAAAATACAGAGTAGAGCTTCGCTTAAGTAAATCCCCCTTAATGCTTCTGCAACCGCAAGAGATACACAACCATCTGTCCGTCTTGGAGAGCTTGATTTAACTCAAGGAAGCTACACTCTCGAAATACGCAACACCAAGGCTTGGTGGACATTTGATAATATTAAGCTGATTTATATCGGGGAATAAAAAAACACAAAGACGTGTCTCAATAAGTGATTTTTCACTTGATTGAGGCAACGCCCTGCTTTAATGTTTCTTAATTGACGATTTTGTAATTGTATGGTATAATAAATACAAACAATGTTCAAAAGGCACTTGCCTTTTGTTCCAATGTATTTATTGAACCGTTTAAGGAAGCAAGCCGTTGGAGGCTTGCAATTATGGTATAATAAACACAATCAAAGTTGAAAAGCCTTCAGCTTTTCTTCCTATGTGTTTATTGAACCGTTTAAGGAAGCAAGCTGTTGGAGGCTTGTATTTATGGTATAATGATTTCATCGAAGATGAAATCATCGATATGAATTCTTTTCAAGAATTCTCGATATGTCATAAATGACTCGATATGTGCTGTCGCACTTGATATGTCGCTGATGCGACGAGAATTCATAGCATATCGATTTTACAAAAGTAAAAATATCGACAAA
>JAZSFO010000087.1:0-2084 GCA_045532255.1 Clostridia bacterium
CTTCCTAAGACCGCTTGGCCTCCGACTTATATAATTCCCTTCTTACGCTTGGAGAGTCCAAAGATATAAGAGATATAGCTTATGAGTTCGAAGAAGACGGCATGATGCTTGGAGGGTCATTTGGCACAAATCCGTATGCAATTGAAAGATATTTTAAAAAAGAAAAATATCATGTAGAAGTCCTGAAGGGGGAAGAAATAACCCAAAAGAAAATTCCTGATGCAGATACCTATATTCTATCATTTTGGAATAGTGATGATGTTATGGATGCTCTACATACAGTATCTGTAAGAAAAGACAAATCAAACAAATACATATTTTATAATGATGATATAACAGGTGAGGAAATGCCTTCTGATTCAATATATCAAAGAATTAATGAGGAGAAATACCAACCAATAATATTGCAGTGCATATCAAAGAAAAGGAGATGAATCCATGTTAAAAAAACTGCTTATTATATTTACTGCAATCTGTTTGATGAGCGGATGCTTCGCACGCAGAGAACTAAGACCTCAAAGAAATTCCGAAGAAATATGGGTATGTAAAGAAATAGAGGATACTTATTTTTATTGGGATGAAGATTCGGATTGCTTTATGGGAACAATAACCTATGCTCAAGAGACGATGGAATTTGTGCTCGGGGGCGGAAGCGGTCTTGGCGTAAGCTTTTACTACAGCAATACGCTTAAACAAGATGACTTTTATCCCGAAAAAGACAGATTTATTCATGGTTTTGCCGATTATCAGCAAGGCGTCATGCCTGTAAAGATAGACGAAGATAAACTCAATATATTAAAAGGAGAAATTGACACCCTTACCTTTATACCGCAAGATAGAAAGGAATATTTCGAGGATACAGAAACAAACAGATAAAATTCACCCCACGGTGTACAAAGTAGTGTATGCCGTGGGGTTGTTTTTTATTTTGTAGGCGAAATAAATACAATTGCTTCGCACGCTATACGATATCCCATATCACACTTGGTATGAATTTTGGGAACATTAGGCCCAAAATTCATAAGAGTGTGCTACAGGATATCGCATATCGAACGAGCGCACAGCGGAGGATATCATGAAATTCACACTTTAAGGAATGTATGCCGTGGGGATGTTTTTTCGTTTTGTAGGCGAAATAGTTCATTTTACCTGATACAATTAAAGTACAGGCAGGTTATATGCCAGTAATAATATATAGAATTTGACATGGTTCTATACAAATGATATAATTAAGGAGGAATTTATATGTCAACACAAAACAAATGTAAAAGATGTGGGAGAAAGCTGTCTGATCCACAAGCCAACTACGGCTGGAGATGTGCTGAGAAAATGGGATTAGCAGAGACCCTTTCAAAAGCACCGTATGAAATCTTTGCAAGATTTACAGAAGGTGTTGAAAAGGCAGAAAGAATGTTTAAAAATATGCTTAAATATTCTTCCGAAAAAGCGGAGGATATTATTTCTGCTGTTGTAAAATGGAATTTGTGGGATGATACAGACAAAAACAAGGCAGAAAAAGCCAAACAACAATTATTCAAAAAGGTTGATGATACAGAGCTTATCAAAGAAAAAATAGATTTAAAAAAAGAAATTTCAGATTTATGGCAAAATATGAATGAGAAATTTAATGAATTTGTCGATAATACTCTTGATACGATTTCAAAAACGAGTAAAAAGCTTTCTAAAGACGGAAAGCTTGATGATGTAACAAATCATGTATTAAAACTGCATGATAATAATATAAAGCATATCGAAACAGCTTTGCTAGAGGATGTAAGAGACGATAACTATAAATATAATTCAAAAATAGATTTAAGTTCTTACAAAGATAAGTATATAAACGATCAAAATACAGGTATTGTTTCAAAGCTCAGATTTGGAAATCATAATATGGATTATAACGGGTGCGAGATAATTGCGGTATATAATTCCCTTCTTACGCTTGGAGAGTCCAAGGATATAAGAGATATAGCTTATGAGTTTGAAGAAGACGGCATGATGCTTGGAGGGTCATTTGGCACAAATCCGTATGCAATTGAAAGATATTTTAAAAAAGAAAAATATCATGTAGAAGTCCTGAAGGG
>JAZSFO010000082.1:0-2915 GCA_045532255.1 Clostridia bacterium
GTACAGACTTCGGTGAATTCAATTAATGAACGCAAAGGCTACATAGGGCTTATGAAGGCAATTGGCTATAAAAACAGACAGGTATTCCTGACTTTTTTATGGGAACAGTTGTGTTTATCATTGAGGGCTTTTTTAATCGGCGGTGCGGTTTCTACCGCTCTTGTGTACCTGATAAATTTGTACTTTGAACACGGCACATACAGGCAGTTGCAGTATGTAATGAATTGGAATGTTTACTTTATGTTCCTTGGACTGGCTTTCTTGATCATATTGGTTGTTCCTATTGTTACTGAGTTGCTTTTGATTAGAAAGCTTGTAAAAATAGAGCCAAGAGATGCTATGAACACACAGTAGGAGGGGTTATATTATGAAAATTATTGAACTTAAAAATGTCAGCAAGATATATCCTAATGGCGTTAAAGCTATGGACAATGTGTCTTTAGTTGTTGCAGAAGGAGAGTTTGTGGCTGTAATGGGACAGTCTGGCAGCGGAAAAAGCACACTTCTGCAGGTTATGGGACTGCTTGATAAATGCACAAGTGGCGAAGTTATCATAAACGGCAGGAATGTGTCAGAACTTTCTAACAATGAGCTTGCCGATGTTCGCAAAAAGTCATTGGGATTTGTGTTCCAGAGTTTTCACCTGAATTCTCATATGAAACTGTATGAGAACATTATGTTACCCCTGTTTATTAATGAAGAATACAAAACAAAGGCACAGATGAAGGAGCGTGCCTTGGAACTTATAGATTTGGTTGGGCTTTCTCACAGAGTAGAACACTACCCGGGTGAGCTTTCAGGCGGTGAACAACAGAGAGTTGCAATAGCAAGGGCGTTGGCAAATGAGCCTGACTTTATTCTTGCAGATGAACCTACAGGAAACCTTGACAGCAAGAATGAGGTTATGATTTTTGAGGAGCTTCGCAAGCTTTCCCACTCCGGCAAAGGAGTGCTTGTTGTGTGCCATAATGAGGCTATAATTGACTACGCAGATAAGATATACATTATGAAAGACGGAGTTATAGGTGAAAGGGACAATGAAAAGAAAGAGTCTTAATTCCATTGTTAAAGCTTCGGTGAAATCCAGAAGGATAGCTACTGTTGCTTTTTGTTTTTTTATTATTCTCTCTTTTGTGCTTGTGTTTTCAGCAATCGGAATAGTTGTTCCTCTGAGCGAAAACATCGAGACTAAAATCAATAATCATATTTTGAATAGAGAGGTTAACATTATTTTTTCTGAGAAGTTTACAAGAGAAAAGATAGATGCTGACCTTGCAGAGATAAAAGCTTTAGACTCGGTTGCTGATGTTTATGAAATGCCTGCTAAAGTGTCGGTTACAGAAGTAAACCGAGTTTTGTCTTCGGAATTCAGCCTTAGCTGGCTTCATAAATACTATACTCCCGAGATAATAGATGGCAGAGCATACGATGAAACCGAATCAGGTGTTGCACTTATTCCTGCAGTATTTGAGGAGTATGACCATACACAAGGAATGATACTTGAACGCGAAGGCTCAGACTTTCTTGGTAAAGTATTGGAGCTTGAAGATTTTTCAGGAGCTGTAAGAGAGTTTCAGATAGTAGGTACATACGATACTACCGACCCGATATTCACAGGTAAAGAACTGCTTATACCGAGAGCAGAACTTATGGAAATCAGCAATGAATTGACTCAACTTGAGAATTCTCCTTTTTCCTCTGATGAATATTATGTTGTGGTTGCAGATAATCCCCAAAATACACAGGACCTTTATGCTCAACTTGAAAATAAGGTTACATGTTACACATCTAATCTGAATGTTGATATAGATTCTTTTAACACTGCTCTTGTGATTGTATCAGGAGCAACTGTTTTCTTTGTAATACTGACTGTATTCGGATTCTATATTTTTCTAAAAGGAAATATTCGCTCCAGAACAAATGAGCTTGCTTTGCTTAGGGCTATTGGCTACAAAACTCGGCACCTTTTTCAAATATTACTCTCAGAATATATGTTCTTTACTGTTGTCTCTTTAGGAGTGGGTGTAGGTGTCGCTTACCTTCTTGCATATTTTGTAGTCAACCCCTATCTTGATAGTATGTTCGGGGGCACGTTTATGGCAATGATAATTAATATGCCTCCTTTGTATTTAGGGGTAATAATAGTTGGTTATTTGATAATAACACTCTCAGTATGTGCGGGAGTTGTAAGGCGTACTCAGAAAATCGACCTTACAGTTTTGCTAAGAGAGTAATATGATTTACAAAATGTAAGATAAGGATGAAATTAATATGGAAGATTATAATATTGAAAATAATAAAGTAGCATTAATAAAGATTATTAGTAAATCAATGATTTTGCAAAAGATATTGCAAAGATGAAGGATTGAATTAGCTCATAATGTACAGAAGAATATGCGTCGCTTGGATTAACATTCAAGCGGCGTATGTGTTTTTTCTGCTAAACTCCTGCTACAAAAGGATATACAAGCAGAATGTAGTGCTTATGTATAAATATATAGGCGAACATATATAAAGCCGAATAGAAACAATGAAAGCCGTTGAGCGGGTGTTAAAGCGGCTTTTGTGTGCAAAATAAAATAAGCACATCAGGTTATAAAAGAGATTTTATATGGGGTCCCCGAAAAGTCTTGCTTTTGGGGGAGAGGAGGAGCGACGGTCAGGTCAGGCGACATTTTATACTTAAAATCGTCGCAGACCTGTGTAGTCCGCGACGACGAGGCAGGGGCAGAAGGACACAAATCCGCTTTTTGGCGGATTTGCAATGCTTGACGACCAAAATCTTGTTGATTTTGGTACCCGTCTTCGCACCTTGCACCTAAAAAACAGTCCCCCGGACTATTTTTCTTTACGGTGCAAGCCCACTTTGGGTTCAAAAGTCGGATCGTAGCCATGTCGTTCTGTGAGCCAAGGAG
>JAZSFO010000071.1:0-15890 GCA_045532255.1 Clostridia bacterium
CCTTTTTGAGTATAAGAGGATTTGTGCGAATCATTTTTTCTATCTCCGCTTCGCTTAAGCTGTCAAGCCTTAGGGCTATGTCGCCCATTCCAAGCTCCCTGAGCTTTTTTTGCACGAGTTCCTTGTCAAAACCATTCATAAAGTTGTTTGAATTATCAGATATAAAAAACACCGTCCTTTGACATGGAACAATTAGTAAATGGATATTCACTAATGAATATGCAAAGGACGGATGTTTTATGATTGTTTAATTTGTAATTTCCGCCTCACCACCGCCTTCGTCGGAGCTCCCTTTACACAAGGACACTTGAAAATCGCACCGTTAAGCCCTCCTTGCCTAAAGGAGGGGGGACCGTCGAAGACGGTGGGAGGATTTAAGAGGGGGACCGCTTGCGGTGGATGAGGTGTTAACTACCTAAACAGTGCCTTTATATCAGGCAAATCAATACTCTTTATAATCTCATACACCTTAAATTTAATCTGCGTCTTTCCTCCCGTTGCTATGGAATATGTCTCCTTGCCAAGGCTGTCTATCAGCATGTCGGACATCGCTGCGTCTTGGCCTGCCACGGTTTCGTCCGCAAAGCAAAGGGGCGGAAACATAACACACCACCAATTATCGCCCTTTCCTGTGCCTATCTCTACCGTAAGGGCGGTGTATGTTCCTTTTGGCAGGGTTATGGATTCGTATTCCCTTGTGGGAAATTCACTTTTCCCATACCTTGCACGGACCTCGTAATCAAAACCGTTTTTCTTGATTTCGTCACTTGCAATCTGCTCTATATCCTTTAGGCTCTTTTGGGTCAATGCGGAAACCTCGTCTATATTCATTCCGCTTTCCTTCATTATATATGCTTCCTTAAGAATTCTGTCTCTTACCTTGAGCTTAAGCTCCTGGTCCTCTTTGGAATTGCTGTTTGCACGCACATGAAGCCGTATTATTCCACTCGACAGACTTTCGCTCGTGCTGCTGACACCGCAGGCAACCGACACCGCAAGGAAAAACCCCAGACATATAGCAATTGGCAGTTTATTCAATATATTCAATCCTTTCAAAAAAATATCTCTGTCAAAATTATTGACAGAGACTTAAAAATTTATACAGTTTGTGTAAGAAATACATCTTTGTACATATCTTTGAAGTAATCATAAACTTCCTTTGCCTTTTCCTCGTTTTCAAAAATTCCGAAAACCGCCGAACCGCTTCCGCTCATCAGCGAAGCATCTGCACCCATAGAGAGCATTTTTAATTTTATATCTTTTATTACGGGGAAGCTTTTGAACACACTCAGCTCAAATGAATTTTCCATCATATTATATAGTGCCTGTCTGTCGCCCCTCTCTATTGCCTTTTGTGCCATGTCAGCATCGGGATGAACCAGAGACGGATAGTCAAGACTTGCATATGCCTTTGGCGTGGATACAGCCACAGGCGGTTTTACTATAACCACAGCTGCAGTGCCCAGAGGCTTAATCGGAACTATAATGTCTCCGATGCCCGTTGCCCTTGCGGTAGACCCCATAAGGCAGTAGGGGACATCTGCACCGAGCCTTGATGATATTTTGGAAAGAACCCTTGGCGAAAGCGGTTTTCCGTAAATAATATTAAGACCCTTAAGCACCGCCGCAGCATCGCTGCTTCCGCCTGCCATTCCTGCACACATGGGGATTCTTTTGTCAACAAAAATCCTTGCCCCCGACCTTATCCCCGTAACATCAAAAAATAGCTTTGCCGCCTTGTATGCAAGGTTTGTTTCGTCGTAGCTTAGCGGTCCCGTACCGCTAAGCTCTATGGATGTGAGAGTTTTTTCTATTGTAATGATGTCGCATAGACCCACAGTCTGCATAATCATGTCTACATCATGATAGCCGTCTTCTCTTTTGCCTATTATATTTAATGTAAGATTTATTTTTGCATGAGCTTTTATTTTCATAATTATATTAGTCCTTTTATTCTTTTTGTTCTCTTTATCGCAGGCCCCCTTGCCTAAAGGGGGCTGTCAGCATAGCTGACTGGGGGATTCTTTTACGGCAGTATCAATGTAATTACAAACGGCTTCGAAATTTTTATTTACCTCACTATTTGGTATCCTAATGACTGTTAAGTTTCGTTGGTCAATTTTTTCTGTTCGGATTTTATCTTTTAATATACCTTTTTCTTCATAATGCTGTGAACCGTCAAGTTCAATAATCAGTCTTGCACTATGGCAATAGAAGTCAACTATATAATTATCGATTACTTTTTGCCTCAAAAATCTAACAGGGTAATTCCTTAAGAAATCATACCACAAATGTTTTTCCTCTTTGGTCATATTCTTGCGCAGTGTTTTTGCGTTATTTGTCAAATCTGTATTATGTTTTCTGCTCATATACTACCTCATTCTATAAATTCCTCGGGCAAGCCTGCGACATGTCAGCCTCCCATGAATCCCCCAGTCAACTTCGTTGACAGCCCCCTTTAGGCAGGGGGCCGAAACAAAGCATAGTGCAGTGAGGGTGGCTGAATGGTATCTGAAATTCAACCAAATATTATGTCCCATAGCAATTGTGCAACAACCTGTTGCACATTATTGGATACAAATTATTCAACATAAATCCTTAATTGAATTATATCACATCATAATTTTTTGTCAATATTTCAAATCTGTAACAAAACTTAAAAAAAGAAAAAAATTCTTGACATTTTGTCAATTACATTATAGAATATATTAGTGCTTAATCAAGGAACGCCATTTTGGCAGAGTCTTGTTTCAGCACAAAAACAGAATTGTAACATAGATTACTCTATTTTTACAGTTTTGTTACAACAATAATTGCGGCATTGACTATATTCGCCATATGGTGATATAATCAATCCAAGGTTAGGGTATTCCCTGACAATGTGTTAAGCAGTATATGAAAGAGATGCGGCTTGCACACGAAAAAGTCAATCTCTTTCAAAAAATTTTATTAAGGAGGATTTGAGAATATGAGAAATCTCAAAAAGGTACTCGCACTCGTTATAGCATTCTCCATGATGCTTTCTGTAGTAGCATTCGCTGGCTACAGTGATGTAGATGCAGATGCTGATTACGCTGGTGCAGTAGAACTCTTGTCAGCTTTGAATATAATCAAAGGTGACGATCAGGGCAACTTCAACCCCGACAACACAATAACAAGAGCTGAAATGGCTGCTATTATTTGTCGTGCAAAGGGTCTTGAAGATGCAGCAACAGGCGCTATGGGCCCCACAGCATTCACAGATGTTGCTGCAGATCACTGGGCAGCAGGTTATGTTAACCTCGCTAGCCAGAACGGTATAATAAATGGTTATGGCGACGGCAAATTCGGTCCCGAAGATACTGTTACTTACGAACAGGCTATCAAGATGATCGTTTGCGCACTTGGTTTTGAGCCTATGGCTGCAACCAAGGGTGGTTGGCCTACAGGTTATCTCGTAGTTGCTAACAGCTACAAGATTACAGCTGGTGCTTCCGTTAACGCTACAAGAGCAAACATTGCTATTATCGTAGCTAACGCTATGAGCACACCTATGATGGACCAGACATCTTTCGGTTCTGACGCTAAGTACGAAGTTCTTGATGACGAAGACAACTACAGAACACTCCTCACAGACATGGATATCTATATCGCTACAGGTGTTGTAGGTGCTAAGGATGCTGACACAGTTGCTTTCGAAATCAAGGAAGTTTCCGACGACTTCAAGTTTGACCCCGAGGTAAGAAAGGGTTATGACTTCGTAATCGGCGATACAAACATTGCTGAATACAAGAACCAGATGGTTGACGCTTATGTTCTCGAAACAGGCAGAAACAAGTTCGAAGTTGTAGCAGTTGTTCCTGCAGCTCTCGGCGAAACATTTGTTCTTCTTTCTGACGATGTTAAGCAAGTTTTAACAGATGATGGCGATGAAATTGCTGTTGAGTATTATGTTGCAGGTAGCACAAAGACTAAGGAAATCGATATTAAACTTACATCTATCGAATTTAACAAGGGTGCTAAGAGTTACACATCTGTTGATACACTTGTAAAAACTGAGGGAGACGATGTTGAACTCACATTCATCAACAACAATGATGATTCCGAATTTGATGTTCTTGTAGCTACAAAGTACACATCTGCACGCGTTGACTATGTAGAAGCTGACAACAACAAGATTGGCTTCAACAACAGAACTGCAAAACTTGACTTCGAAGATGAAGACAAGACAATCATCCTCAGAGATGCTGACGGTAATGAACTTACACTTGCTGACTTTGCAGAAGATGATGTTATCGCTTATGTAATGGATGATACAACTGCAGCTCAGGCAACTTATATCGAACTTGTTAAGCTTACAAATGCTACAATTACAGGTTCTGTAGAAACAACATGGACAGAAGATGGTGCACAGTTCGTATCCATCGATGGTAAAGAATACAAAAATGATGCTGATACTCTTGAACCCGGTGCAGAAGGTACATTCTACATTGGTATGACAGGTAAGATCATCGACTTCGAAGGTACAACAGCTGCTGGTAACTATGGTTACATTCTCGAAGCTGCTAAGACAGTTGAATTCTCCAAGGCTAAGTGGCAGGTAAGAATGCTTACAGCTGCTGACGGCGTTGTAGTTCTTGATGTTGATGAAGACCTCACAACAATTCCTGAGGGTAAGGAATTCAAGGATACAGAACTTGGTGCAATCCTTACAGCTATCAGCGCATGGGATAAGGATGACGAAGTTGTAACCTATGAAGAAAACAAAGATGTTGACAAGAGACTTGTTGAATACGGAGTAGACAGCAAGGGCAACATTGATGAAATCACTGTATGTGCAGCTGATCCTATCGGCGATCTCGAGGAGTACAATGCTGATACTCAGAGAATTGACAGCTGGACACTCGCTGATGATGTTGTAGTTATGTATATTGACAAGAAAAATGCTGAAGATGTATATGCTACAGATATCAGCTTCCTTGTTGATGAGGCTAAGTACAACGGTTATATCTATAGAGAACCTAAGGATAGAGAAAATGTTGTAATGATAATTACAGCTACAGATAGCCCCTTCAGAGCAGAAAATGGTTTTGCTATCGTAACAAGAGTTTCCACAGCTAAGGATGCTGAGAACAACGCTGTTACAAAGGTTGACTATGTACAGGGCGAAAATAATGGTTCTGTAACATTTAATAGCGATTCAGAAATGGTTGCTTACACAGAAGAGTATGATGACCTTATGATTGGTAGCATGTTCCTCTTCAATGCAGATGCAGACGGTGTTGTAACATCTTACGCAGTAATTGGTAAGTATGATGTTGATAAGAAAGACTTTGTACTTGCTGCTGGTGTAGCTGATGACTATGCTAAGGAAGGCACCTATGGTGATGATTCTTATACAATAGCTACAGGATACCTCTATCACGATACAAGAAAGGGTGCTTTCATTGCTAACGGCAAGACTGTTGAAACAGAGAAAGACCACCTTGACTATTATGTAGTTGGTAGTGCATTTAAGTATACATTCAACAATGCAAACGATACTAGGGTTAAGGTTGAGGTTGGTGAATATCTCGCTACAGATAACACAGAATTCTGGTCAAAATCTGATACTCAGACAGCTGCTACACCTGTTGTTTATGTTGCAACAAAGAGCGGTGACCTTATAGATCTCTACACAGCAGATAGCAAGGTTACAATTGATAAGTTTGTTGATCTTCAGGATGTAACAAAACAGAAGTAATTTGCTTCTCAAGTCTTTGACTTAATAATAAAAAAGAGAGTCGTGGCGTAAGTCACGGCTCTTTTTTTTGTTGGCGTCTTTAGACGGGTGACAATGGGGACGTCAGACTGTCGAATAATTATAAACAGATATTTTACTATCACTACATAAACATAACATAATATATTGGTAAATATGTGATTTTACCTTTATGAATTATTTTTCTCTCGTTGGATAATACAACGGCACTTTTAATGTTATACGATTCATCTGAAACAAAACTGTTTAACGCACTGTGAACAGTGTAATCTTTTCCTGATTTTACCTCAATAGGTATAACGGATAATGAATCATAATCATCTACAAGATAATCAACCTCACCCTTGTTTCTGTTGTCATAATAGTAAAGTTTATGTCCATGTGCTTTAAGCTCAGAAGCAACAACTGATTCATATACTGTACCTAAGTTTATGCTTTTTTCTGTATCAAGAACTGCCCGTATGTTATGCTTGTATAAAATATTTGTAAGAATACCCACATCGTTCAAATATAACTTTAACAAATTCTTTCCGCTTGATTCAATAAGAGGGAATACCGGATTAGAAATGGATTTAACTTCAAGTGCAATTCCAGCACTAACTAAATAGTCGAATTCATCTTCGTAATCAGAATATCTTTTGCCTTTTATACCCTCAATGTTTTGAATGACTACTCGTTTCTTTTTGTTTTCAAGATTTGACGGAATTTGGTCATATATTCTGCGTATTTTAAGCTTTCTTTGAGTATCATATTTAGAAGCATCTGCACCGTAGTAACCGTGAATTTCACTTTGAATAGTTCTTACATTTACAATATTCTTATCTTTAATGTAACTATTCACTGAATCGGGGAGTCCGCCTATAAGCAAATATTTTTTAAATAAATCCATTACCTTTTCGTGCATAGCTTCATCAAGGCTTTCTTGTCTTTCAAATTTGCTTTTAAGTGCATTGATAGCATAAGAATTAAACCCTTGACTTATAAGAAACTCCTCAAAGTCAAGCGGATACATCTGTTTTCTTTCTATACTTCCAATCGGGATTGATGTTGTTTCATTCAGGGTTACTCCAAGCAGCGAACCGCTTGCAATATAATTAAATCTATCATCATCTTTCAAAAATTTAAGCATAGTAATCAAATGGGGATAAACTTGAATTTCGTCAATAAAAATAAGGGTATTTTCCTTTTCTTTCATTTTATTACCTTCAAGCATACTGACCTGTAAATAGAAATCTTCAACTGTTCTAGCGTTTGCAAAAAGCCTCTCACCGTCAAAGTCCTGAACCATATTTAGTTCAATATAGTTTTCAAATAACTTTTTGCCAACATGACGAATGATATAGGTTTTCCCGATTTGCCTTGCACCTTCAATTAGGAGAACCTTGTTTGAAGCAGAATTAAAATAGTCCTCAATATACGCCTGTATTTTTCGAAACAGCACAGTGAGCCCCCCTTTTTTTTACACTTTTCAATATGTTTTTTAACTTATTTTATACATTTTTCAATAATAATATACCATGTATTTTTATACTTGTCAATTGCAAAAATATAGCACCTATGAATTCTTAATAGATTTCATAGGTGCTATATTGTATTTATTTATTTATTTATTCATATATTCCTGCATTATAGCATTATATCTTTCGTACACACCGCCTGTAAGAACATTTACAAGCTTATCGTCGGGATACACACGCCAAACCCTGTCCTTTTCGTAGCATACATTGATTTCCACCTGTTTTTTAACCCTTTGAACATTGTCACTATTTATATATTCCTTGCTTATGTCTACCATCTGTTGTGTGAGGAAGGCATTGATATCATCCTCGCTTATCTGCCCTTCATTGTTTTCCGCCATAAAGTTATATTCCTCAGCCGCCTCAAAAAGTCTGTCTGCTATAGGTGTGAGGTCAATTGTTTCTATTTCCGTAAGGAATGTAACTCTTGCAGGGTCCTCGGACACTTCCTTGATAATCTTAAAATCCAGTGTGAAAAAAAGCTCATTATGCATTGCATATGCGGGAAAGCCTTCCTCATCAAAGCTGTCACCGCATCCGAGAAAGTCATTGTCACCACCCATTGATGATATATATCCGTCTCTTGCCTCAATATATTTACCTTGCTTTAAGAGGTCAAACATATCTTCGATTGCACTTTTTGCCTGACCTACCTCACTGCACGATGTAAGAGACAGGACAAGGACAAGAATGAGTGCAATAAGAGAAGTAAGTCCAAAAAAATTCTTTTTCATATCAAACCCTCCTATATATAAACACTTCATTATATATAATTATGACATTATATAAAACAAATGTCAACCTTATAAAATGACATGTTACAAAATTGAAACAACTTTTCGCAAAAAATGATGGAAAAATGGATAAATATATGATATAATGAATTCACAAAGTGAATTCATCGATATGTCACAAGTGACTCGATATGTGCTAACGCACTCGATATGTTGCCTTACGGCAACGAGAATTCATATCATATCGACAAAATAAAACTTAAAGGAGAAAAACATGGCGCTTGCAAAGGTTAATTCCTGCGGTATATCGGGGATAGACGGCTACATAATAGAGGTAGAAGCGGATCTTGTTCAAGGTCTTCCCGGAATAGATATAGTAGGACTTGGCGATACTGTGGTCAAGGAGTCCAAGGAGAGAATTAAATCAGCAATAAAAAACAGCTCCCTTACACTTCCGCAAAAGAAAATTATAATCAATCTGGCACCTGCCAATACCAAAAAAGAGGGTATTTCTCTTGACCTTGCAATATGTATGTCAATACTTGCGGCATCGGGACAGATATCCGAGGACGCTTGCAAGGGATACATAATGCTCGGAGAGCTTGCGCTTGACGGAAGTCTCAGAAGTGCCGGCGGAGTGCTTCCTGCGGCGATTGCAGCGAGGGACAAGGGATACACAAAGCTTCTTGTTCCCGAGGTCAATGCCAGGGAGGCATCGGTTGTAGAGGGGATAGAGGTTTACGGTGCCAGGAGCTTAAGCCACGCAGTTGCTCACTTTACAGGTGAGGATAAAATAGAGGTCTCGCATGCGTATGCACATCAGTATTTTGAGGAAAGCAGACACTACTCTGTAGATATGAGCGAGGTCAAAGGACAGGAAAGTGCAAAAAGAGCCTTGGAGGTATGTGCGGCAGGCGGACACAATCTGCTCATGATAGGCTCGCCCGGCTCGGGCAAGACAATGCTTGCCAAGAGACTTCCCACAATTCTTCCCGATATGTCCTTTGAGGAGTCGCTTGAGGTTACCAAGATATATTCCGTTGCGGGCAAGCTAACCAAGGATATGCCCCTTATAACTGCAAGACCGTTCAGAAGTCCGCACCACACAGCATCAGGAGTGGCCTTGACGGGCGGAGGGACAAATCCCAGACCCGGTGAGATAAGCCTCGCACACAGGGGAGTGCTGTTTCTGGACGAGTTCCCCGAATTCCGCAAGGATGCTATCGATGCAATGAGACAGCCGATAGAGGAAGGATGCGTTACGGTATCCAGGGTTTCGGGATCATGGGTTTTTCCAAGCTCTGTAATGCTCGTTGCAGGCATGAACCCCTGTAAGTGCGGATATTACGGAGACGAAACAAGGGAATGTACCTGTTCCGCAGGGCAGATACACAGCTATCTAAGTAAGATATCGGGTCCGATGCTCGATAGATTTGATTTGCACATAGAGGTTCCATCCATTCGCTATGAAGAGCTAGAGGACAAGAAAAAGGGCGAAACCTCGGAGCAAATCCGAGAGAGAGTAAACAAAGCAAGACAAATTCAGTTTGAAAGATACAAGGATTACGGCATATTCTGTAATTCTCAGCTCACACCGTCGCTTATGGATAAGTTTTGCGCTCTTACAGATGATGCAAGAGAGCTTATGAGGACTGCCTTTGATTCGCTTGGCCTGAGTGCAAGAGCGCATGACAGGATACTCAAGGTTGCAAGAACAATTGCCGACCTTGACGGCAAGGAAAATATCGGTTCGGTGCATCTTGCGGAAGCAATTCAATACAGAAGTATGGACAAAAAATTTTGGTTTAATTGAGGTGTAATCGACATGAAAAAACTTATTAAAGGAATTCTCGGCTTATTTTTGCCTATCATTCTTACCTGGATAGTATCAGGGTTTGGCAATATATTTTTGACCATCGGCGTACTTGTGCTGTCATATCTTGTGTCGGCATTTGTTTTCAGGGCAAACCTGCTTATGCTTTTTGGCATGCGTAAATATGCAGACAATCCCGAAAAGGGTCTGGGCTACATGAGAGCATCATACAAGACAGGCAAGCTCAACCCGTCTTTCCAACTCTATTTTGCATACCTTCTATTAAGAAATGGAGAGCTTGACGAGGCAGAAAATATCATCAACAAAGCAATTGTAATCGGCAAGCACACCTTGGGCGAGTCGGAAATAAAGACTTCGGAATTCAACCGTGCCCTTATCACATGGAAGAGGGGAGATTTAAGCTCTGCCATAGTGGAGCTTGAGGAGCTTTATGAGGATGGCTACCATACCGCAGGACTTTACGGTTCACTCGGGAGCTTCTACCTCATCAACAAGGAATACGAAAAGGCACTTAAACTTGCCAAAGAGGGTGTTGAATTCAGCGATACAGACTTAATCAGCCGTGACAATCTCGGTCAGGCATATATAGGTCTCGGAATGCCCGATGAGGCTGATAAGGTTTATGATGAGCTTCTTCCCAAGGAGCCTAAGTTCATGGAGCCTTACTTTAATTATGCAACTGTTATGGAAAAAAGAGGAAATCTCAAAGAGGCAAAGGAATTCTACGAGAAGGCACTCGAATACGAAGAGAAATTTCTCTCTACCATAACCCATGAAGAAATCAAAGTCTCAATAGACCGCATTGACGAGCTTATGCTATGAAGATAGTATATATAGATTGCTATTACGGCTTTAATTCCTCTATGCTTTTGTCTGCCCTTGTGGATGCAGGTGCTTCCATGGAAGAGATAATAAAAACAGCAAGACAAAGTATGAGCGATTTTGATATGCAGATAACAGAGACCAAGGCAAATTCCATGGATTGCAAAATGGTATGCACCTTTGGAGAGCAGTCAGCAGAGCGAAACGCGTCGGAATTGGGCGCACTTTCCGCAATTGAGGCTGTCGGTGCAGAATATGTCATGTGCTCATCTGTGTATCTTGGGGACTCTGCGGACGGAGAGGTTATTTCGCTTCTCGAAAAGTCGGGGATAGAAGCTCTTCCGTCATCGGACATAAATTGCAGTCTGAGACTTAGCGATGCTTCGTTTCTTGTGCATTTGTGTGCGGAAAGCGGACCGCTTCCCGATATGGATATAATATCTGTCGGCTACGGAACATGCGAGGGTGCGGGAGACGGTCTTGTAACAGTGTATATCGGAGAATATAACGGGCAGAATAATTTATTTGCCAAAGAGGAGCATTTGATTACGGTATGAAAACAGTTACGGTGAATACCAATGATGCCAACCAGAGAATTGACAAGTTTCTGGGCAAGATGTTCAAGACTATGCCAAAGAGCCTTGTGTATAAGGGCATCCGCAAAAAAAGAATAAAGGTCAACGGCAAGAGATGCGATATAGATTATATGTTAAAGGTCGGGGACAAAATAGATTTGTATATCAATGACGAATTCTTTACCGTTCCTGACGAAAGGCTGTCCTTCCTTAAGATTAAGGAGCCGTCGCTTAATGTTGTCTATGAGGACGAAAATATTATACTCATGGACAAGAGACCGGGCGTTATAGTCCATGACGATGACAGCGAGAAAATCAATACGCTCTTAAACCACATGAAAGCCTACCTTTGTGTGAGGGGCGAATATGACCCGAACAAAGAAAACTCCTTTGTTCCGTCACTCTGCAACAGAATAGACCGAAACACGGGCGGAATTGTAATAGGTGCAAAAAATGCAATGGCACTCAAAATTCTCAACGAAAAAATCAAGACAAGGGAAATAAAGAAGTTTTATCTTTGTCTTGTTCAGGGAAGATTACCTCAAAAAGAAGGTATTCTTAAGGACTACCTTGTAAAGAATAATGAGCAGAACAGAGTGTATATACACCGCACCCCTGTACCCGAGGGCAAAACGATAATAACAGGCTACAGGGTCATAAAGGAAAACAGGCTTACAAGTCTTTTGGAAGTAGAGCTTTTTACGGGCAGAACCCACCAGATAAGAGCACATTTTGCTTCGATAGGACACCCCCTTGCAGGCGACGGCAAGTACGGAACCAATGAATTCAATGACAAGGTGGGTATGAAAACACAGGCACTATACTCATACAAAATAGAATTTGCATTTGAGGACGAAAATCCGCTTAGCTACCTAAACGGCAGGAGCTTTGAGGTGGATAGCGTTCCCTTTGTATAATAAAAAGAGGCATACACAATGAACAAACGCGTATTCAAGGTGTTGGAATTTGACAAAATTCTTAATATGCTGTCAGCATATGCAGTTATGGAGACAACCAAAAGGGTAATTTCAGACAGCGATGTGTCCGACAGCATAAAAAAAGTTAACAGACTTCAGGAGGAAACGGCGGATGCCATTTTGCTTGTTACAAAAAAGGGCAGTCCCCCGATTACCTGTATACATGATGTCCGCCCAAATGTCAAGAGGGCTGTAAGGAGCGGAGTTCTGTCTCCGTCGGAAATCCTTTCCGTAGGTAAGGTTCTGGAAAGTGCACGAAGACTCAGGCTTTATCCCGAAGATACCGAGTGCCCGTCACTCACGGAGCATTTTGATGCACTCTGGACGGACAGAGATTTGGAAAAAAGGATTTTCTTAAGCATAGCAGACGATGATACTCTTACCGATGAGGCATCGGCGGAGCTTGGCGATATCCGCAGAAAAATCAGGCTTGCAAACAACAAGGTCCGCGACACCCTAAAGGGCATCATATCCTCAAGTGCATATTCCAAATGCCTTCAGGAGCAAATCATAACCATGCGAAACGACCGTTATGTTGTGCCCGTCAAGGCGGAGCATAAGGGAGATATAAAGGGTATAGTTCACGACACATCCTCAAGCGGTGCTACGCTTTTTGTAGAGCCGATGAGCGTAGTGGAATTGAATAACGAAATCCGTGCTCTCATGGACAGAGAAAAGGACGAAATCGTAAGAATTCTCTCGGAGCTTTCCGCCTATATTGCACAGAGCGGTGAGCTTATAAGCATGACCTATGAGACAATAGGCGAGATAGACTATATTTTTGCCAGAGCACATTTTTCGCTGAGATACGAGTGCTACAGACCTATTCTCAATGATTACGGTCTTATCCGTCTGGAGAGGGCAAGACACCTGCTCATAGACTCATCGAGAGTTGTGCCTATAGATATTGAGCTGGGTTCCGATTTTGACACACTTGTTATTACAGGACCCAACACGGGCGGAAAAACCGTTGTACTCAAAACAGCGGGTCTCATAACACTTATGGCTCAGGCAGGACTTCATATCCCTGCAAGAGAGGGTTCTGTTGTCTCGGTATTTACAAATATTTTTGCAGATATAGGAGACGAGCAGAGCATCGAGCAGTCTCTGAGTACATTTTCTTCCCACATGGTGAACATTGTCGATATTCTGGGGGGCTGTGACGAAAGGTCGCTGTGTCTCTTTGATGAGCTCGGTGCCGGCACAGACCCGATAGAAGGTGCTTCGCTTGCGGTCAGCATACTTGAGAGAGTCCGCCATCTCGGTGCAAAGACCATGGCAACAACGCATTACAGCGAGCTTAAGACCTATGCACTCGGTACGGACAGGGTAGAGAACGCATCATGCGAGTTTGATGTAGACACATTAAGACCCACATACAGACTTCTTATAGGCATCCCGGGTAAGAGTAATGCCTTTGCCATTTCACGCAGGCTCGGTCTTGACGAGAGCATCATTGACAAGGCAAAGGAATATATAGCAGGAGAGAACCTTAGATTTGAGGACATTCTTTCCGAACTGGAAAAGAGCCGAAGAGAAGCAATTGACGACAAAGAGAGGGCAGAGCACTACAAGTCCGAAGCAAAGAGAATGAAAGAGGACACTCTTGCCAAGAGGAAAACACTCGACGAAAAAACCGATAAGATTATAGAAAGAGCAAGGGCAGAAGCAGACAAAATTCTCGAGCAGGCTCGAAAGGACGCCGACGAGGTCATTGCCGAAATAAGAAAAACCCGTCAGCTTGATGATAACAAGAAGGCTCAGCAGGAGATAGAAAAGATCCGCCAGAGCCTTGGAAAGAAGATAAATGACAACAGAAACAAGCTTTCCAAATCCGAGGTTAAAGCAGATTACAAGTCGCCAAAAAGCGTTAAGACAGGCGATGATGTAGAGATTATCAGTATGCGTCAACAGGGTGTGGTATGCACACTTCCAGACGGTGACGGCAATCTCTTTGTCAAGGTCGGCATAATGAAGGTTAAAACAAATCTAAAAGACCTTAAGCTTCTTAATGCCCCCAAGAAAGCAAAGCAAAAGGCTTCTTCGGGTCAGACACTTGGTAAGACCATGAATTTGTCACCCGAGATAGATGTAAGGGGAGAGACCGTTGACAGTGCAGAGGTACTCATAGATAAGTTTCTGGACGATGCGGTGCTGTCCTCGGTGGGCGTTGTGCGTATCATTCACGGCAAGGGTACGGGACTTCTCCGTAAGGGGATACACACATTCCTTAAGACCAGACCCTATGTCAAGAGCTACCGCCTCGGAGTGTTCGGCGAGGGGGATAGCGGTGTGACGGTGGTTGAACTTAAATAAGATAAATTCAATATTTAGACTATAATACAATTGCTTCGTCCGCTATACGATATCCCGCCTCACACTAGGTATGAATTTTTGGAACATTAGGCCCAAATTTAAAGTAAAAATACCGCCGCGCTGACACGCTCACTCAGAGCGAGGCAGCGCTAAAACCGACGGACAGCAACGGAAATTTGATTCCGTCAGTTTTACGGAATTTTTACTTTGATTTGTGCCAGATGTTCTTGAAATACGCACTTAGCAACGATTGAATATCCTCTGATGAAGCATATCATGAAATTCATCATTTACAGAAATATAATTTTTAATATTTATTTTACTGTTCTGAACACATCGGGAAGTTTATCCTTATCATATGTGCAAGACACCTGGAACTGATGTCCGTTTTTGAGTGTGTATGACAAAAACACATTTATTCCCGTGTCATAATCCGTAAATGTATCGCCCGACAGCATACTGTCATAGAGAGCATAAATATCTTCGATTTCCTCGGGGTCGGTCACATAATACTGCATAACTGTGCTTCCGTCAAAGGCTTTGCATATATCGACATTCAGCGATGCGATATCCTCGTTCTTGGGTATTCTCTCATGGTTGCTTAAAAGCTCAAGTGCATTAAGAGTGTTTACGGATTTTGCAGTAGCATGGAAGTAAATATCATTGTAGATGTAGTCTGTGCCGTCAGGTTCCTTTTTCTTTGAGGACATATTGACATTAAAGGTTGAGGGTTCAATGTCCGCAAATTCCTCATAGGTGTATGCGAGCATATCTTTTCTTACGGAATTTATCATTGTATCAAACAGCTCGTCGCCTTGATTTAAGCAAATATCATCCGACAATCTTCTGTCATGTATGGATATTGTAGTTATTTCACTAATCTGTGTATTTTCAATATCAAAATAACTTTCTCTGTACTCCTTGGTCTCAAAAAGCGGTTTTACAAATTCTCTGTCCCTGTATATGTCATATATGTATCTTCTTGTGAGCTTTCTTCCGCTTTTGAGCGTGTATTCGATTGTCATGTTGCGACTGTGTTTTCCGTATTCCGTATCTGCATTTTGTATAAGCTGTGCGTGTAAATCTCTCACAAGCTCAATATGTTCTTTTTCCTTGAACACGGGCTTGATATAATTAGGTACTGAGGTTATATAAATACCCTTTATGTTATCCGTCTTTGGAATTCTCTTTTCAAATCCCGTAAGGTCAAAGTGTATAAAGGCTACAAACACAAGTGCAAGCGAGGTGTATACGAGCACAGGGCGTATACATCCCTTGAAGTTAAGGGATTTTACGGATATCATATATGCAATTGCAGTACCGAGGATACCGAACGGAATAATGGAAAAAAGGTTTTGTATATCAAACACCGACA
>JAZSFO010000046.1:0-10393 GCA_045532255.1 Clostridia bacterium
TCCATTCGTTCTTACCTTAACGGCGAGGGCTTTCTTGAGGTTGAGACCCCCATGCTTGTATCCAATGCAGGCGGTGCGGCGGCTCGCCCCTTTGAGACACACTTTAACGCACTTGACGAGGACCTTAAGCTCAGAATTTCGCTTGAGCTTTATCTCAAGAGACTTATCGTAGGCGGACTTGAGAGGGTTTACGAAATCGGAAGAGTTTTCCGTAACGAGGGTCTTGACACAAGACACAACCCCGAGTTTACTCTCATGGAGCTTTATCAGGCATATACAGACTATCACGGCATGATGGACCTTACAGAGAACCTTTACCGCCATGTTGCTAAAGAGGTTCTTGGAACAACCAAGATAGTATATAACGGTATAGAGATGGATTTGGGTAAGCCCTTTGAAAGAATTACCATGCTTGACGCAGTTAAAAAGTATTCAGGCGTTGACTTTAATGAAATTAAGACTCTCGAAGAAGCTCGCGCTGTTGCAAAAGAGCATCATATAGAATACGAGGAACGCCACAAGAAGGGCGAAATACTTAACCTCTTCTTCGAGGAATATGTTGAGGAGCATCTTGTTCAGCCTACATTCGTTATGGACCACCCCGTAGAGATATCCCCCTTAACCAAGAAGAAGCCGGGCAACCCCGACTATGTTGAACGCTTTGAGTTCTTTATGAACGGCTGGGAAATGGCAAACGCATATTCCGAGCTTAATGACCCCATAGACCAGAGGGAACGCTTTAAGGCACAGGAAGAACAGCTTGCACAGGGCGACGACGAGGCTAATACAACCGATGAGGACTTTATGAACGCTCTCGAAATCGGTATGGCTCCCACAGGCGGTATCGGCTTTGGTATAGACCGCATGTGTATGCTTCTTACAGACTCTATGGCTATTAGAGATGTTTTGCTTTTCCCGACAATGAAGACGATTGCCGATAAGTGAGCTTAACAAAGTTAAGCGAAACGAATTGGAAGCAGACATAAAGCCATACGGGTATGGCGTCTGCGCCAAGCGTCGAATGCGAACGGAGCAAAATCACTACATTTGTAAAACCAAGTGATTTTGCGGAGTCGTAGAAATCACTTTCCGACAAATAATGAGTTTGCTTGCAAATGAAATGAGTCGTGAGCGAGCATTAAGGCATACGGGTATGCCGCGAGCGAGAAAGTGACGAATGCGACGAGGCGAAAAACACTTCCTTTGTAAAATCAGGTGTTTTGAGCCGAGCGTAGAAGACATTGGATAAATAAATGGCTTAAAATGGGCGTTTTCGGAGGTTTTGGTACTCCACTTTATGCAAAAATAGCTCTGTACTTTTTATTGATTCTACAAAAGAGCTTAACAGGACTATTGATGAAATTGTTGCAAAAGAACAGATTTTGCGTGATGAAATTTACAAGATCATTTCGGAAATTGAAGGAGATACCGTATAATGGATAAAAACTTTAATTTTTTAATTTATCAGACATCTGAAGAAAATGTTTCTGTTAACGCACTTATCAAGGACGAAACAATATGGCTTACACAAAAAGCCATGGCGGAGCTTTTTGATGTTAATGTTCCTGCAATAAGTAAGCATCTTAAAAACATTTTTGCCGAAGGTGAATTGTACGAAAATATGGTTGTTTCCAAAATGGAAATAACCACTCCTCACGGGGCTATTCAAGGTAAAACACAGACCAAAGATACAAATTTTTACAACCTTGATGCAATTATCTCTGTTGGTTACAGGGTAAATTCCCGACGTGCTACAAATTTCAGAATTTGGGCAACAAATGTGTTAAAGGAATACATGGTAAAAGGCTTTGCTATGGACGACGAAAGATTGAAACAGGGTAAAACTGCTTTCGGAAAAGACTATTTTCGCGAACTCTTGGAAAGAGTGCGTTCTATCCGTGCAAGTGAGCGTCGCATATGGCAACAGATTACAGATATATTTGCAGAATGCAGTATTGATTATGACAAAAATTCAGAGATAACACATGACTTTTATGCAATGGTGCAGAATAAGTTTCATTTTGCTATTACAGGCCAAACAGCTGCAGAGATAATTTATACAAAAGCAGACAGCAAAAAAGGCAATATGGGGCTCACAACATGGAAAAATGCTCCAGAGGGAAGAATATTAAAATCAGATGTAACGGTTGCAAAAAATTACCTTGCAGAAAAAGAAATCAGGCAGTTGGAAAGAACTGTTACAGGATATTTTGACTACATTGAGGACTTGATAGAAAGAGAAAATACGTTTACAATGGAAGAATTTGCTTCAAGTGTAAACGAATTTCTTGCATTCAGAAAATATGAAATTCTAAAAGACAAAGGACGTGTTTCAAGACAAATAGCTGAAAAAAAAGCAAAAGATGAATATGATATTTTTAACGAAACTCAGAAGATAACGTCGGATTTTGACAGAGAAGTTAAGAAACTCCTTAAAGGCGGTATTGATAATGAGTTTGCTTGCGAACGAAATGAGTCGTGAGCGAGCATTAAGCCATACGATTTTGCCCTATTCCCAATCTGTTTTTTATTGACGGCAACGGATTTCGCTGTTATTATATAGGCATAGATGTTGAGGTATTGTGTAATTTTTTCGGAAAGAATTTGATGATTTATGAAAACAACAAAAAGAGTTTTGGCTGTAGTATTATGTATGCTGATGCTTTTAAGCTTTGCTGTATTTGCAGACACATCGTATGAAGAAAAAATTATAGAGATGTACCGATTAAGCGACAAGGCAGTAGAGTTTATGCGTGAGCATAATGTTGATTTTTCCATATTTGAGGGAGCGGAAATCCTTCCCGAAGGCTATCCCTTCCCTTACAGCTCAGACATCGAAGGACTTATACCGCAAGCACAGGCTTACGGATTTACTGATGAGCAGATTTCTGCATATATCAGCGGAGTTATAAGCACCAGACCCACAATTATCGGCGGTCCTTGGGATAATACAGGCAGAAAAAAGGTTGTCGTACCTGACTATCCCTTTGTAATTAACGGCACATCAATAGATTTTAAGGATTCTGAGTATCCTGTCATTTCCTATAATGATATAACCTACTTCCCTATGACATGGCACTATTGCAGAATGCTTGGTGTTAGCACTGACTGGAGTATGGAGAAGGGGCTTTCCGTTACAAAGGAAAAAGCCTTTGCAGAGCCTATTGAATATGCAAAGGCAGATAATACAAGCGAGTGGAATCTCTATGCTGTTCTCCCCCAATACGATATATTTGTAAATGGCAGACAAATCGATAATAAGAACGAAGAATATCCAATTCTCAATTTTAGGAATGTAACATATTTTCCTCTCACATGGAATTTTATAATCAATGAATTGGGTTGGACTTACACCTTTGACAATGAAAAAGGGCTTGCAATAAACTCAAAATAAAAGAAAATATTAAAGCGTTTTGTTTTGAATTGGATTGACAAATCAAAATAAGCGTGTTAAAACATAATGGAAATTCTGAGAAAAGATACTTAAGTATGACATACAATAAACCCTGCAGACTTAATTGCCTGCAGGGTTTTTATATCAAACTCTCTTTATTTCTTCATTCCTCTTAATCTTATTTGTTGTTGTCTTTATAAGAGGCTCATCGGTCACGGTAAGACCCTTTATATATTTATACATGGGTAGGGTCTTATTTATCTCTTTTACTTTGTTCCAGATTTCTGCGGATATCTCTTCCTTGGTCTTGCCCTTAAAGAAAGCGGGGTCATATACTGCTTTGCAGAGGATTTTGTCAAAGCTTATTCCGCCGTCCTCGCAGTAGCCGTAAACAAAGCTCTCATTTACACCCTCTATACGATTTACAAGGGTTTCTATCTCCTCGGGGAAAATCTTTTTGCCGTTTTTGAGAACTATCATGTCCTTGCGTCTGCCTGTAATGAAGAGGAACCCGTCCTTATCCATATATCCGAGGTCGCCTGTATTAAACCAGCCGTCACTCAGAACCGCATCGGTTGCCTCCTTGTTTTCGTAATAGCCGAGCATTACGATGGGGCCTTTTACCTTGATTTCGCCAATGCCGTCTGCATCCTTGTTGTCGATTTTTACCTCTACGCTTCGCATGGGTATGCCGACAGAGCCGACTCTTCGGAACTTTTCGTTCTCTGCAGAGATTACGGGTGAGGTCTCGGTGAGGCCGTAGCCCTGAACGATGTCTATGCCAATATCATCAAAGAACACGGCAGTCTCCTTGTCCAGCGGTGCACCGCCTGCTATGATGAGTCTCATGTGTCCGCCGAGAGCATCGGTGATTTCTGAAAACAGCTTCTTTCTTAAATCTATTCCTGCCTTGCGGAGAAGTCTGGTGAGCTTTCGTGCAAAAAGAACTGTCTTTTCCTTGCCCTTTTTCTTGATTTCCTTTTCTATAACCGCCTTCATGCCGTCAATAAGAACAGGCACTCCGACAAAAAGGCTGACCTTGTATTCAACCAAATTCTGCTTGATGTAGCGAAGTCCGTCGGGGAACACCGTGGTAACACCGCAGGATATCATAACAAGAGTTGCAATCGAGCCGAAGATGTGGTGCATCGGCAAAAATGCAATGTTTGTATCTGTACAGCGGATATCCTCCACCATCTGCATATCGCAGATATCTGTGGCAATACCTCTCTGGCTGAGCATTACCGCCTTTGCCTTGTCGGTTGTACCCGATGTAAAGAGAAGTATAGACATGGTGTCGGGGTCGGGATTAATCTCCATAAAGCTAGTGTCTCCGCCATCGATAAGCTCTCTGCCCAAGGAAAGCATATCATCAAAAAGTCTGTCTCCGTCCTCGGTACCTACCTTAAGGCTGATATTTGTCTTACCGCCGTTTACGATTGAAGAAACCTTATCCGAATACTTGCTGTCAAATACAATAGCCTCTGCCTTGCTCCTTACGAGAGAGTCTTCCAGCTCTCCCTCGCCAAGCTCCTTGTCGAGAGGAACAACAACGCTTCCTCCGAAAAGGCAGGAAAGATATGCAACAACCCATGTATAGCTGTTTCTGCCCATAACGGCAATTCTCTTGCCCGCAAATCCCAGATAAGCCATTGCAGTACCAAAGGAATTGATATCGTCAATCATATCTCCAAAGGATTTATTTATATAATTTGTACTCTTAACACCGCCGTCCTTGATAATAAAAGCGGTTTTGTCCTTATACACATTTGCGTAATGGCTAACCAGTGCCTTGACGCTGTCAAAAACGGGAACATCTCTTAATTTATTTTTTTCCATAATAACACCTCACATCTAATGTTTGACATTAGATTACCACATTTCTGTCATTTTGTCAAGTATTTCCGATAGCGAGACAACATATACTCATCTTGTAGGGGATGTAAAAAAAGATGCAGAATAAGCGAACTGAACCGAGTAAGGCTTGCCTTGCGAGGGGTACCCGAAGGCGTACAAAGGTACGTCGAGAGGTGAAGTTCGCTTAGAGCTTATAGGCTAAAAATATGAGAAATCTGCAAGAGGCAGATTTCTACATAAAAATTTTTGTTCTATTGATGTTAAAAACTTAACAAAATCCGTAAACAAGCCTATAAGCGTTCTGCGCTTTCTTTTACATCCCTCAGAAAGACCTTTTTTCTCGCTTATTTGATATCGCCGTAAGTATACCGAGCATTGCAAAGCTGACTATCATCGAGCTTCCGCCCGCACTTACAAAGGGCATTGTTATGCCTGTGAGCGGTATCATCTTTGTTACACCGCCTATTATGATAAACGACTGTCCTGCAATTCCTGTAATAATAGAGAGTGCCAAGGCTCTGTCAAAGGGAGCTTTGACCTCCATTGCAATCTTGCATCCCCTGTAAACAAGGATAAAATATATCATTATTATGGCTATGCCCATAAAAATTCCCATCTCGTAGCAAATCGCCGAGAAAACCAAATCGGACTCTATTACCCATATGTCATGCGCTCCGCTGAGTCCTAGTCCTGTACCGAAATAACCGCCCGAGCAAATGGCTCTTAGCGACTCAAAAATCTGCTGTGTTCCCTGCGGTTTGCCAAGCTCGGGTTCAAAGCGGAAAACCTCGGGGTCAAGCCATATGGACACCCTCTCAAGCGCCCTGCCGAAAGCGGAAACCCTGTCGCCTATCCAAAATACCGCCATAACTCCGAGCGCCACCGCAAGAGCGTTGCCGAGCGGAAGCACAAGCGGAACCTGATACGCAACCATCATGGCAAAGTATACAAAGAAAAACAGCACCGCCGTACCCAGCTCGCCCTGAAGCAAAAACATAAACAGGCATATGTATACATATACAGTAATAATTATATCCTCTTTAGAGAGTGCATATACCCTCATGCGAAAGCCCGAAAGAGCTTTCTTGGTGCACACAAGCGACGAAACCGCAAACAGAAAGCAGAGCTTTGTGACCTCGGACGGCTGAATACCGACACCTGCGATTTCTATCCAGTTTCTTGCTCCGCCAAGAGTGGGTGCAAGTATAAGGGTTACTGCAAAGAGAATGATAGTAGCACTAATATAGATAAAAGACATCCTGTGCCACACCTTAATAATGCGGTAGAAAAAGTAGCTTATATAAAACACCGCCGTACCCGCAAGAAACCACTTGAGCTGGTTGTCCGCTATGGTAATAAGCGATTTTTGCGGATTGTCATACTCGGCACTCTGCTGAATACCGAGGCTGTAGAGTATGATGATGCTCATTGACGAGAGCATGGCAACCATGAGGAAGGGATAGGGGTCGCCGAGTCCGAGAGCGTATATCAGGGCATATGTAATAAGTATTACCGCACAGATAATACCCATTGCAGACAGTAGCTTTGTGCTGTCCGCATCGGGATAGGCGCACAAAAGCCCAAAGCTCAGTATATTAAACATAAGAACCATGATAACAGCATCGAACCTGAACTTCAATTTAGGTCACCTCGTCGTTTTCTATAAACACAAATTTTATTGCACCAAAGGCTATCTTGTCACCGCTTTTTATGGGGACGGTGAAGTTACCCACCTGCTTACCGTTGACGGTTGTGCCGTTGGTGCTCCCCAAATCCTCTATGTAGAAGTCTCCGTCCGCAAAGAAAATCCTTGCGTGAGACGCAGACATAAAAGGTGCGGGAATTGTGATATCGTTCTTCCTCGCTCTGCCGATAGAGGTGTTTTCCCTTACCGCATAGGTATCGTAAACCTTGTATTCCATATCTCTCTTTCTGCCCGAGAGCTTTAGGAAAGCCATGCCCTCCGTAACGGCTCTTCTTGCCCTTACGGTGTCGGAAATGTCGAGATAAACCATCTTCACAACACGAAGAATGAAAATATATACCATTCCTATAAGAATAAATTTGACTATGCCTGATGCAAGCTCAAAAAATCCCATAACTATTTCTCCAGTACCTTTTTAAGATATTTTCCTGTGTATGATTCCTTGCATTTTACCACTTCCTCGGGAGTGCCCTCGCACACAAGGCATCCGCCCTTGTCACCGCCCTCGGGACCCAGATCTATGATGTGGTCAGAGACCTTAATTACATCAAGGTTGTGCTCAATTACAACCACTGTATTGCCCCCATCTGCAAGGATATTTAATATATCCGTCAGCTTGTGCACATCTGCGGTGTGAAGTCCCGTTGTAGGCTCGTCAAGAATATACATGGTTCTGCCTGTGGACTTACGGCTAAGCTCTGTTGCGAGCTTGACCCTCTGCGCCTCACCTCCCGAAAGCTGTGTGGACGGCTGGCCTATCTTTATATAACCGAGTCCTACATTGCAAAGTGTCTCGAGCTTACGGCGAATCTTAGGAATGTTCTGGAAAAGCTCCATTCCCTCCTCTGCGGTCATGTCGAGGACATCGCTTATGGTCTTGCCCTTGAACTTAACCTCAAGGGTTTCTCTGTTGTAGCGCTTACCCTTACACACCTCGCAGGGTACATAAACATCGGACAGGAAGTGCATTTCTATCTTGATGATACCGTCTCCCTGACATGCCTCGCATCTTCCGCCCTTGACATTGAAGCTGAATCTTCCCGGTCCGTAGCCTCTGAGCTTTGCCTCGTTTGTCTCGGAAAAGACATTTCGTATATCCGTAAACACGCCTGTATATGTGGCAGGATTGGAACGGGGTGTTCTGCCTATGGGCGACTGGTCTATGCTTATGACCTTGTCAAGATTTTCCCATCCCTCGATTGATTTGTGCTTTCCTGCCTTTTTCTTAGCCTTATTGAGCTTTGCACTGAGGCTCTTATTGAGGATTTCGTTAACGAGCGAGGATTTGCCCGAGCCTGATACGCCCGTAACGCAGATAAACTTACCCAGAGGAAAGCGAACATCTATACCCTTTAAGTTATTTTCCTCAGCCTTTTTTACGGTGATATATTTGCCTGAGCCTTGTCTTCTCTTATCGGGAACGGGGATTTTCTTTCTTCCGCTAAGGTAGTCGCCCGTAAGACTTTCCTTGCAGGCTATGATATCCTCCACACTTCCCTCGCATACCACATGCCCTCCGTGTATACCTGCTCCCGGGCCGATATCTACAATATGGTCGGCACTCATCATGGTGTCCTCGTCGTGCTCAACAACGATGAGGGTATTGCCGAGGTCCCTGAGCTTTCGAAGTGTCGCAAGAAGCTTGTCATTATCCCTCTGATGCAGACCTATTGACGGCTCGTCAAGAATATAGAGAACACCCATAAGGCTTGAACCAATCTGCGTTGCAAGGCGTATTCTCTGCGCCTCACCGCCGGAGAGACTTCCTGCACTTCTCGAAAGTGTGAGGTAGTCAAGACCTACATCAATAAGGAAAGAAAGTCTTGAATTTATTTCCTTTAATATCTGCTTTGCTATAAGCATCTCGGTATCGGTAAGCTCAAGCGAAGAAAAAAACTCCTTAACATCCGTTATACTCATATCGCAAATCTCTGCAATATTCTTTCCGCCTATCGTTACCGCCAGGATTTCGTCACGGAGTCTCTTGCCCTTACATGACGGACAGGAATTTGCACTCATAAGGGACTCTATCTCCTGCTTCATAAATGAGGAATAGGACTCTCTGTAGCGTCTTTTTAATATATTTATAATTCCCTCAAAGGGTTTTGTTCTCTTTTCTCCTGCGTAAGTTATGGTCAAGGGTCTGTCTCCGCCGTACAGAAGAAGCTCGGTTGCTTCATCGCCTAGTTCGCACATAGGTTTTGTAGGGTCAAAGCCATATTCCCTGCCCAGTGCCTCTATCCAAAGTCTGGAATACGAGCCGTCGTCACCGATATTCTTAAATCCGCACACATCTATACCGCCGTCAAATACGGACTTGGTTCTGTCTGCAATAACAAGCTCGGGGTCTATCTCCATAAGCATACCGAGACCCAGACACTCTCTGCACGCACCTATGGGACTGTTAAATGAGAACGAACGGGGTGTCATTTCCTCAAGGCTTATTCCGCAATCCTTGCAGGCAAAATTCTGACTATACACAAGCTCTCTGCCGTCTGTTACCGAGACTATGACAATACCCTGTCCCATCTCGAGTGCCGTACCAACCGAGTCTGTTATTCTCGACATTGCTCCATCCTTTACGGCTACTCTGTCTACAACTATTTCTATGGTGTGTCTTTGATTTTTTTCTAAATTTATTTCTTCATATAAATCATAGATTATTCCGTCTGCCCTTACTCTTACAAAGCCGTTTTTCTTGGCGTTTTCAAAAACCTTCGCATGAGTTCCCTTTTTCTCTTTTACGATGGGTGCCAAAATCTGCAGTTTTGTGCCCTCGCCAAGTGCCATTATGCCGTCAACAATTTCGTCTATCGACTGTGACTCTATGACCTTACCGCATTTTGGACAATGGCGTATTCCTACCCTTGCAAAAAGAAGACGGAAGTAATCATATATTTCCGTAACCGTACCCACGGTGGAACGGGGGTTGTGGCTCGTTGTCTTCTGGTCAATGCTGATTGCGGGCGAAAGACCTGTTATATAGTCAATATCAGGCTTGTCCATCTGCCCCAAAAACTGCCTTGCGTATGACGAGAGCGACTCCACATAGCGTCTCTGTCCCTCTGCATATATGGTGTCAAAGGCAAGGGACGACTTTCCCGAACCCGAAAGCCCCGTAAATACAACAAGCTTGTCTCGGGGAATGGAAATATTTATATTTTTTAGGTTGTGCTCTCTTGCACCCTGTATATATATTGTATCCTTTGGCATCATTTGTCTCCTTGCATTTTTATTCGGGTTATTTCGTCTCTGTATTTTGCCGCCTTTTCGAATTCCAGCTCCTGAGCCGCCTTATTCATAAGAAGTGTAAGGTCGGCGATATGCTCTTCTATTGTCTTGGGCTTTGTGTTTTCCTCGGTTTCGATTTCTATTTCCGTCTGGATTATTCCTCGTACTTCCTTGACTACCGTAGCAGGTGTTATGCCGTTTGCCCT
>JAZSFO010000035.1:0-10534 GCA_045532255.1 Clostridia bacterium
GACTTAGGCTAAGTTGAACTCAACATTGTCGGTCATCATTTTATGAATGACACGAACCAGCTTGTGTGCTACATGCCCCAAAGCATTGTAGTGGCGACGACCTTGTGACATTTTCAAATCATAATACTGTTTAAAAGTATCATTAACTAAGGTAGTTTGCCAAGCGGCATTTATCAAAGCAAATCTTAACAGTTTAGAACCCCTTTTAGACATACGGGTTTTAGCTGCTGTGAAATTGCCTGATTGATAAACGGATGGGTCAAGACCTGCATACGCAAGCAATTGACAAGGCTTTTTAAAACGGGATATATCGCCAATTTCGCCGATAATCATTGCACCGTTTAAAGAGCCAATGCCCGGTATTGTTTTGATAACCGAATCAAGCCTATCCATAATTGAGTTAATATTCTCATCAATTTCTTTTAATTGCTGAGTAAACAATTCAATTTGAGAAATAGCTTGAAATATCTGTAAAGATATGGTATCATTTTTAACACCGACAGATTGCGATGCAAGCTCTTTTAAAAGTACAGCATTAGACAGGTTAAAGTGTCCCTTAGAGGACTTGTAGAGAAGGTTCGTAAGCCTTGTGAGATGCATTTTCGCAATCTTGTCGGGATTTGGTTCTGTTTTGAGAAGCTCATAACAAGCCTTTCCGTGAATGCCGGACTTGAAAAAGTACTGTAATTCAGGGAATAACAGATCCACATAAGTTACAAGTTGAATTTTAACCTTTGTCCTTGCCTTCATAAGTTTTTGACGGAAGCGACAGAGGTTTTTTAATTGCAAAGAATCGTAATCACGCTCGGAAAACAGACGATACTGATTCATTATCAAAGCTTTGATAATAAGGTATGTATCAACAGAATCGGTTTTAGTTTTTCTGATATTGGTTTTTCTAAGAGTTGATGTTTGTATAGGATTAATAATACAAACATTAAAATCTCTGGAATACAGAAAACAAGTAAGGTTTTCTGCATAATGAGCAGTAGATTCCATTCCGATTAAAACTTGTTCTTTCGGAAATTCTGAAAGAATGTCAAGCAGTAATTGAAAGCCTGAGTGATTGTTAGAGAAAGGAAACGGACTAACAAGGATTTCGCCATCAGAATTCATAACTGCAGCATAGTGTGTTTGTTTGGCAACATCAATGCCAACATAGTACATTAAAAATCAACTCCTTTGTAAGTTTACACTGTGTTTGTCCACCTGGTTTTATCATCATAAACTTGCGGGAAATGAAAGTTCAAAGACTTATCCAACTATAAATAATTTAGATAAAACTGTGGCAATACACTCCTTTAAATAGTCAAAGCTATAAAAAAATATGAAAAGTCCACAGTGTTTTATTGATTATATCATAATGGTTAAAAAGAAAGGAGAGTATTGATATATTTAAGACTAAATATATCATACAAGTGTTAAATATGAAATGGATTATAGCATCAGATATTCATGGTTCAGAGCTTTACTGCAAGGAAATAATAAAAGCATTTGAAAATGAAAATGCACAAAAAATTTTACTTCTGGGTGACATATTGTACCACGGCCCCCGCAACGACCTTCCTGAAGGTCATAATCCAAAGGGAGTTATATCCATTCTTAACGAATACAAAGACAAAATACTCTGCGTTCGGGGTAACTGTGATGCAGAGGTTGACCAGATGGTTCTTGAGTTCCCAATTATGTCTGACTATGCGGTAATATGTCAGGACGGTATAACGATATATGCAACCCACGGACACATATTCGGCGAGGACAATCCTCCTCCGCTCTCTAGCGGCGGTATTTTGCTTTGCGGACACACGCATGTTTCCGCGCTCAGAAACCACGGCAAATTCACATATATGAATCCCGGTTCCGCTTCTATACCAAAAGAAAATACCCATCACGGATATATGACATTTGAAAACGGTATGTTTCTATGGAAGGACTTTGGCGGAAATATAATAATGTCATATAAATACGGCAACTGATAAATTTTGCGCCTGCAAATACATTGTGCCTTATTATTTATACAATTTTTATTGATTTTCCCTACAATTTGTGGTAAAATACTAAACTGACATGAGTTTCTTAAAAAGGAGGGTAATTACCATGATTCAGAAAATTCTGGAAATACTTGAAAATGATTGTAATACTCCCCTGGAGCAAATCGCTCTCATGACAGATTTAACTCCTGCAGAGGTCGCCGCCGAGATTGATAACTACAAAAAAGAAAAAATAATTCTTAAAAATAAAACCGTAATAAACTGGGAAAAAACAAACAAAGAGTTTGTAACAGCTCTTATTGAGGTCAAGGTTACTCCCCAAAGGGGCGAAGGCTTTGACAAAATTGCAGAGCGTATCTATAAATTCCCTGAGGTACAGTCCGTTTATCTTATGGCGGGTGCATTTGATTTTACTGTCATTATTGAAGGTAAAACACTCAAAGAGGTTGCACTCTTTGTTGCAAACCGTCTTGCGCCAATGGAATCCGTTGTAAGCACGGGAACCCACTTTGTTTTGAAAAAATACAAAGACGAGGGCATTATCTTTGATGATGACGAAAACGACTATAGGCAGGCAATAACATTATGAGCAAAATAGAATTCAATATAGATAATTTTATAAACTCCACCGTTGGCGGTATGCAGCCATCGAGAATACGAAAATTCTTTGATATTGTAAACACTATGGAAGGTGCAATATCTCTTGGTGTAGGCGAACCGGACTTTGCAACTCCGTGGCACATAAGGGATGCAGGCGTATACTCTTTGGAAAAAGGACAAACCTACTATACATCAAATTCGGGTCTTCTGGAACTCAGAGAAGAGATATGCAGCTATCTAAGGAAATTCGACCTCTCCTATACTCCGGGACAGGTTCTTGTTACGGTAGGCGGAAGCGAAGCAATAGACCTTGTTATGAGGACTGTTCTCTCACTCGGTGATGAAGTAATAATACCCGAGCCTTCGTTTGTGTGCTACAAGCCTTGTGCGGTTATGGCAGGCGGAGTTCCCGTAACAATAGAAACCAAGGCAGAAAATGAATTTAAGCTTACTGCCGATGAACTCCAGAAAAAGATAACTCCAAAGACAAAACTGCTTGTATTGTCATATCCAAACAATCCCACGGGCGCCGTAATGGATCGTGAAGACCTCGAAAAAATTGCAAAGGTTGCAATTGACAAAAATATCATGGTGCTTTCTGACGAAATATATGCTGAACTCACCTACAAAGGAAAGCACACATCTATCGCATCGCTCCCGGGCATGAAGGAACGCACAATAGTTGTAAACGGATTTTCAAAGGCATTTGCAATGACAGGCTGGCGTCTGGGCTTTGTAGTCGGACATCCTACACTTATAAAACAGCTTACAAAGGTACATCAGTATGCTATAATGAGCTCACCTACAACAAGTCAGTATGCCGCAATAGAAGCACTTCGCAACGGTGAAGAGTCCATAGCTAAGATGGTATCGGAATACAATGACAGACGAAAGATAATAACAGATGCCTTCAATAAAATGGGATACCCCTGTTTTTCACCGCTTGGTGCATTTTATATATTCCCATGCATCAAAAGTTCAGGGCTGTCATCGGAAGAGTTTTGCGAAAGACTTCTCATGCAGCAGAAGGTTGCTCTTGTTCCCGGTACCGCATTTGGCGAAAGCGGAGAAGGATATGTAAGAGTATCATATGCATACAGCATAAAACAAATTTCCAAAGCACTGGAAAGAATTCAAAAATTTACAAACAGTATAAAGGAATAAAATTATGAGTTACAATATTGTACTTGTAGAACCGGAAATACCGCAGAACACGGGTAATATTGCAAGAACCTGCTCCGTAACCGGTGCAAGACTGCACCTTGTCGGTCCTATGGGCTTTGCCATTGATGACAAAAAGCTCAAAAGAGCGGGTCTTGACTATTGGCATACACTTGATATCACAATGTATGATAATATAGATGAGTTTTTTGCAAAGAATAAAGGCGGAAACTTTTACTACGCATCTACCAAGAGTCTTAACCGTTATTGCGATGTTGCATTCAGCGACGGCGATTACATTTTGTTCGGCAAGGAAACAAAGGGACTTGACGAAGAACTCCTTAAGAATAACAAGGACAAATGCATCCGAATACCTATGGCTCACAATCAAAGAAGCCTTAACCTTTCAAATTCTGTAGCAATAATACTTTATGAAGCATTAAGGCAAAATAACTTTTGTGATCTTGAGACAGAGGGTTCCCTCACAAAGTACAGTTGGTAAGAAAGGATATTAAGCTATGAAAAAAATAATCATAACAACAGACACCGCTTCTGATATTTCCTTGGAAACAGCTCAAAAATACGGAATTCATCTTATGCCTATAAATCTTAATATAGACGGCAAGGAATACAAGGACAGATACGAACTCAGCCCTGAGCAGTTTTACAGTGTTCTGGAAGAAAGCCCATCAATACCCAAGACAAGCCAGATAACAGTAAATGAACATATGGAAGAATTCAAAAAATTCTCTGACAACCACACAATCATACATGTGTCGATATCTGCAAATGCCAGCGGAACAAATCAAAGTGCTCATCTGGCGGCAAATGAAATACGCGAGGAAAATCCCGATGCCGACATAACAATTCTGGACCCCGCAAACTTCTCGTACGGGTACGGACTTTATGTAATTGAAGCGGCAAAAATGGCAAATGACGGAAAATCCAAAGAAGAAATCATAGACTACCTTACAAAATGTTTTGAAAAATGCAAGGTTTTCTTTTTTACAGAAACACTTGATTATCTCCAGAGGGGCGGAAGAATAAGTTCGGGTGCCAAGCTCATTGCAAATGTTCTTGACATAACCCCGATACTCACCATAGAAAACGGACTTGTTACAAGCATGGACAAGGTAAGAGGAAGCAAAAAGCTCCTCGGCAGGATTGCTGATATGGTAAATGAAGCCGCTGACCATTCCATAGAGCAGAAGATTGCAATTGTGCACGGAAACTCACTCGAAAAAGCAGAAAAGTTCAAGGAAAAGCTAATAGAAAAAACAGGTTTTACCGACTATGAAATTGAAATTCTTGGACCGACAATTGCCATTCATGCAGGTCCCGGAGCAATCGGTGTAATCTTTTTGGAAAAATAAGCAGTAATGACAAATAATATTTTCCAAAAATTACTTGCAAAATATTAAAAAGTATTATACAATATCTTTGTATTTGATAAAATAATTTATTGAGGTGAATTAATATGAACAAAAAATCTATTGAAGACATTCAGGTAAAAGGCAAAAAGGTGCTTGTAAGATGCGATTTCAATGTTCCCCTTGACGAGAACAGAAACATTACAGACGAGACCAGAATTGACGGTGCTCTTCCTACAATCAACTATCTTATAGAGGGTGGTGCCAAGGTTATTCTTTGCTCACATATGGGAAAACCCAAGGGCGAACCCAAACCCGAGCTTTCTCTTGCTCCTGTTGCAAAAAAGCTTTCCGAAAAGCTCGGCAAGGATGTTATCTTTGCAGCAGATGACAATGTAGTAGGCGAAAATGCAAAAAATGCTGTTGCTGCCATGAACGAAGGAGATGTTGTTCTTCTTGAAAACACCAGATACAGAATAGAAGAAACAAAGAATGTAGACGATTTCAGCAAAGAGCTTGCTTCTCTTGCAGATATTTTCGTTAATGATGCTTTCGGTACTGCACACAGAGCACACTGCTCAAATGTAGGTGTAACAAAGTATCTTGATACTGCTGTATGCGGTTACCTCATTCAGAAAGAAATCGAATTTTTGGGCAATGCGGTTAACAACCCCGTAAGACCCTGTGTTGCTATTCTCGGTGGTTCCAAGGTATCATCCAAGATTTCTGTAATCAACAATCTTTTGGAAAAGGTAGATACCCTCATCATCGGCGGCGGCATGGCTTATACATTCATGAAAGCTATGGGCGATGAAGTCGGCAAATCACTTCTTGAAGCAGACTACATTGATTATGCTAAGGAAATGATGGAAAAGGCAGAAGCTAAAGGCGTTAAGCTCCTTATCCCCCAGGATACTGTTGTAGCAAAAGAATTCTCCAACGATGCTGAGCACAAGACAGTAGCAAGAGGCGGTATAGAAGCAGACTGGGAAGGCCTCGATATCGGCGAAAAGACTATTGCACTCTATACAGATGCAATAAAGACTGCAAAGACCGTTGTTTGGAACGGACCTATGGGCGTATTCGAAATGCCTACATTTGCAAAGGGCACAAATGCAATTGCTAAGGCTCTTTCCGAAATTGATGCAACAACAATCATCGGCGGCGGTGACAGCGTAGCCGCAGTTAATCAGGCAGGTCTCGGTGACAAGATGAGCCACATCTCCACAGGCGGCGGAGCTTCTCTTGAATTCCTCGAAGGCAAGGACCTCCCAGGTATCGTTGCACTCAACGACAGATAATAAAGCTTAACACGAAAGGATATAATAATATGAGAAACACAGTAGTTGCAGGAAACTGGAAAATGAACAAAACCCCCGCTCAGACAACTGAGCTTATAAATGAACTCAAGCCTCTCGTGGCTGACTCCAAGAACAAGTGCATCGTTTGTGTACCCTTTACAAACCTTGCCAATGCTCTCGAAGCAACCAAAGGCAGCAATATCGAAGTAGGCGCTCAGAATATGTACTTTGAAGAAAACGGTGCATACACAGGCGAAATCGCTCCAAGCATGCTCACAGAAATGGGCGTTAAATATATAATTATCGGTCACTCCGAAAGAAGACAGTACTTTAACGAAACTGACGAGACAGTTAACAAAAAGGTTATCAAGGCATTTGAACACGGTCTCATCCCCATCATCTGCGTAGGCGAATCTCTTGAGCAGAGAGAACAGGGCATCACATTTGAGCTTGTTGCTCTTCAGACAAAAATTGCTCTCCTCGGTCTCAGCGATGAGCAGGTTAAAAAATGCATTGTTGCATACGAACCCATCTGGGCTATCGGCACAGGAAAAACTGCTACAAGCGATCAAGCAGAAGAGGTTTGTGCAAAAATCAGAGAAACAATTGCTTCGGTATACTCCCCCGCTGTTGCAGACGAAGTTATCATTCAGTACGGCGGAAGTGTTAATGCAGGAAACAGCGCAGAGCTATTTGCAAAGGCTAATATAGACGGCGGTCTTGTTGGCGGTGCAAGTCTTAAGGCAAACGATTTTTCTGTAATCGTAAACAGCTGATTAAATATATTTTTACATGCGTCAGTATTCGAACGGATACTGACGCAATTAATGAGAAAGGATGAATAACATGTCTAAAAGACCAGTAGTTCTGGCAATACTTGACGGTTACGGCATAAGCTCTCAAATTGACGGTAATGCTGTTAAAACTGCCTCTACACCCAATCTTGATAAACTTATGGCATCATACCCCACAGCAAACATCCACGCAAGCGGTATGGATGTAGGTCTGCCCGACGGTCAGATGGGTAATTCCGAGGTTGGACATACAAACATCGGTGCAGGAAGAATTGTTTATCAGGAGCTTACAAGAATAACAAAAGCCATTGATGACGGCGACTTCTTTGTTAACGAAGAGCTTCTTAATGCCTGCAAAAACTGCAAGGACAATGGCTCCTCACTTCATATAATGGGACTTTTGTCCGATGGCGGTGTTCACAGCCACATTGACCATATAATCGGTCTTGTTGAACTCGCAAAAAGAGAAAACATTTCCAAGGTATATCTTCACTGCTTCCTTGACGGAAGAGATGTATCCCCCACCAGCGGTGCAGACTTTGTTGCATCCCTTAACGACAACCTCAAGAGAATAGGCATTGGAAAAATTGCAACAGTATGCGGAAGATATTATGCAATGGACAGAGATAACAGATGGGAAAGAGTTACAATGGCATATGATGCTCTTGTTAAGGGTATCGGCGAAGAATGTGACTGCCCTGTCCAAGCTGTAAAGGCGTCCTATGAAAAGGATGTAACAGACGAATTTGTACTTCCTACAGTTGTACTCACAGACGGTAAGCCAACAGGAAAAATAAGCGAAAACGACAGCATAATATTTGCTAACTTCCGTCCCGACAGAGCAAGAGAAATAACAAGAACTCTCGTTGACCCCGACTTTGACGGCTTTGAAAGAGAGTATTTCAATAACTACTATGTTACCATGACTCAGTACGATGCCAACATGCCCAATGTGCATGTAGCTTTCCGTCCTCAAACTCTTGTAAACACACTCGGTGAATATATATCATCAAAGGGTCTCAAGCAGCTCAGAATTGCAGAGACGGAAAAATATGCACATGTTACATTCTTCTTCAACGGCGGTGTGGAAAAGGTATATGACGGCGAGGACAGAACACTTGTTGCTTCGCCAAAGGTTGCCACATACGATATGCAGCCCGAGATGAGTGCATACGAGGTTACAGAAAAACTTCTGGAAGCTCTTGACACAGATAAATATGACCTTGTTATATTAAACTATGCAAACTGCGATATGGTAGGACATACAGGTGTTATGGATGCAGCGGTAAAAGCTGTAGAGGCCGTTGATGAGTGTATCGGTAAGGTATGCGACAAGGTTGTTTCCATGGGCGGTGCAATACTCATAACCGCAGACCACGGAAACGCTGAACAGATGGTTGACCCCGCTGACGGAAGTGTGTTTACTGCACACTCTACAAATATTGTTCCCCTCATTGCAGTCGGCATCGGCGACATAAAACTCAAGGACGGCAGACTTGCTGACCTCGCCCCCACTCTCATAGATATTATGAACCTTACAGTTCCCTCTGAGATGACAGGTACAACCCTTATAGAAAAATAAAAGTAAAAAGGGGATGTAAAAAAAGTCCAGACCTCCAAAAAACAAAGGAAGCTACTTGCCAATCACAATTTAAGCATTGCTAAATTTAAGGTAGAAAAAATCATAAATTTGATTTTTTCTGAAAATTATGTTTTTGGATATGACCCTTTTTTCCTATCCCCATGGCAAGTCGGTGTAAAAAAACTGAGTTTTTTTACACCGACTAAATTACGGAGAAAATACAATGAAAAAAACATCTGTATTTCTTATAATAATTGCAGGAATATTCTGGGGATGTATCGGTGTGTTTGGAAATCTCCTCACATCGATAGGCTTTGACACAAGCCAACGGACCGCAATCCGTCTCGGTTTCTGTGCAATTGCCCTTGTTCTTGTAAATATCAGGAAATTAAAAATCAGCACCCGTGATATTCCTTTGTTCATTGTAGCAGGCATCGTGAGTGTTTTTTCTATGTGCTATACATATTACAAATCCATAAACATATCTTCCCTTGCACTTGCATCGGTGCTTCTTTATACAGCACCTATAATGGTTACTGTAATGTCAGCAATATTTTACAAGGAAAAATTGACTGTTCTCAAAGTTGTGTGCCTTGCAATTACCTTTGCGGGAATAGTAATGATATCAGGCTTGGATTCCAAGGTTAATATAAGCCCGCTGGGACTAGTTTTCGGTTTGTTGTCTGCATTTACATATGCTACATACAGCATATTCGGCAAAAAACTGCTCACTATGTATGAGCCTATCGTTGTAACAACATACACCTCTCTGGCAGGTGCTGTGCTTGCAGTAATTGTTTGCAACCCAATAGGTCTTATTCAAACAGTTTGTGCATCAGAAAACATCTTGCATACTATGCTTATAATGACTGGCACCGGTGTAATAACCGCCGCAATCCCCTACGCCTTATATACAATAGGTCTTAAAACTGTACCTGCATCAAAGGCGTCTGTGCTGGCTTGTGTAGAGCCTGTTACAGCGTGCATAATCGGCGTACTTATATACGGCGACACTTTGGGTCCTGTATCTGTCATAGGTATGCTTATGATACTTGGTGCTGTGTGTGCACTGTCGTACGATAAGCCAATCAAATAATCGTTTTTGTATATGCCATCGAAGAATGTCCGGTGGCATTTTTGAATGCACGGAAACAAATGCAGTTCTTACGGAAAAAGATATCTGCTACGATACAATAAAAGAATGTGACATTGTATTTGTTACGGGAAGCTTCCTTATGGACAGCTTTGATGGTAAAGAAACAATGACCTTTCTTAAGAAGTGCAAAGAACTTGGAAAAACAACATTTCTTGATGTTTGCTGGGATGCCAAAGGCAACTGAGGCAAGCCCTTGATATGTCAATGCTTATAACAGACAGAGAAAACCCCGAGGATATTGCGGATGTGCTTGTATCCAGAGGTGTCAAGAATTTAATTATAAAGCTGGGTTCAAGGAGAAGCTACTTAAGAAAAGAGGGTCAGACCAAAGGAAATATATATCCCCCGTTCTACATTGAAAATCCTGTTGAATGTAACTAATAACTTTAGAGGATGTAAAAAACGACAACAAAAAAGGTAATCAATTTCCGCTATTATCCGGCTCAGATTATGGAAAAAATAGCTACAATCTGTGCAAAAACATCATACCATGCAGGAATTTCGATACCAATCCAATTTTTAACAACTAAATATACTAGTGTTAAGATAGCACTCCATAGCGGCTTTTTAATATTTTTG
>JAZSFO010000063.1:0-5452 GCA_045532255.1 Clostridia bacterium
ATGGCAGAATATTATGGTAAAAATTCATTCCGATAATTTGTAGGAAAATTTGATTAAGTTAGTGAGTGGTTAATTATGGCAAACACTGAAAGAAAAGTAGGTACAATATCACGCGGAATTCGTTGTCCCATAATCAAGCAGGGCGACAATCTTGTTGAGATAGTATCCGACAGCGTACTTGAAGCAGCAGAGAGCGAAGGCTTTGAGCTTCGTGACAGAGATATAATTTCTATTACAGAGTCCATCGTGGCTCGTGCACAGGGTAACTATGTTTCTGTTGACAATATCGCACAAGATGTAAGGAATAAGCTCGGCGGAGAAAAGGTCGGCGTTATATTTCCGATATTATCCAGAAACCGTTTTGCAATATGTTTAAGAGGTATAGCAAGAGGCTCCAAAAAGGTTGTCCTCATGCTCAGCTATCCTTCTGATGAAGTCGGCAACGAGCTGGTTAGCCTTGACAAGATAGATGCAGCAGGTATTAATCCATATTCCGATGTTCTGTCATTAGAAGAATACCGCAAGCTCTTTGGCGAAAACAAGCATCAGTTTACAGGTGTGGATTATGTAGAATACTACGGCAATCTTATAAGAGAAGAGGGCGCAGAAGCTGAGATTATCTTTGCAAACCAGCCCAAAGCAATCCTTGATTATGCAGACTGCATACTGACCTGCGATATCCATACAAGAGCACGCACCAAGAGAATATTAAAGGACGGCGGTGCAAAAATCGTTTGCGGTCTTGATGACATTATGACTTCTTCAATAAACGGAAGCGGTTACAACAGCGCATACGGACTTCTCGGCTCCAACAAAGCTACGGAAGAAAGCATTAAGCTCTTCCCCAGAGATTGCAGAGACCTTGTTCTTGATATACAGAAAAACATACTTGACAAAACAGGCAGGCTTGTAGAAGTTATGGTATACGGCGACGGTGCATTCAAGGATCCTCAGGGTAAAATTTGGGAACTGGCAGACCCGGTTGTATCTCCCGCATATACAGACGGACTTATCGGAACACCCAACGAGCTTAAGTTAAAATACCTTGCAGACAATGACTTCAAGGACCTCAGCGGTGAGGCATTAAAAGAAGCTATCTCCAAGAGCATTCGTTCAAAGGGCGATAATCTTGTAGGAAACATGGCTTCTCAGGGAACTACACCCAGACAGCTTACAGACCTTATAGGTTCGCTTTGCGACCTCACAAGCGGTTCGGGCGATAAGGGTACTCCTGTTGTATTTATTCAGGGTTATTTTGATAACTACGCAAACTAAAAATTATAACCATTAAATATGCCGAGTGTTCATTTAAGACACTCGGCATTTTCTTTTCAACATATTGTCATAATATTGAAAAAAGCAGTATAAATCATCTTAATTTTCTGCAGTATTGTGTGCAGAGCTTATCGGTACATTCTGAGCACCTTAGTGCCATGTTGCTGTTTTCCCAAAACCTTTCGGGATATATTAGAACACAAAGCTCCCACACCAGCCATATGACAATTGCAAGTCCCGAAAGAGTCCATGTATAAAATCCCTTAACCATAATAAAGGGCGAAAACATCATAAGATGGTCCCAGTTAAATATACGGCATGTGGTACAGCATTTGTTCTTCATAATAAGCCTGAAAGGACACCATATGAGAATGCATATAAGGTCGCATACATAGAAGAAAACGGAAATCAAAAACATATGAGATACATCAATTATTTCCCTCCAATACAAACAGCCTATTCCCAAGGTAAGAATAATCCAAATAATCATGACCTTGTATGCCGATGCGGTTGTATCCTTTATGTGTTTTTTCAGACTCTTGTAATTGACCTTTTCTTTAATAGGTCTGAAAAGCGAAGAAAATTGTTTTTGCGAGCCAATGGAAATGTGTGCACGCACGGGTATAAGCTGAAGAATCATATCCAAGACCCATATTAGCCACATTATATGTAAAAAGGACATTCGTTCAAAGAAATTAAGTCCTTTCATTACATAAAACTCATCTCTTTCGTATGTAAACACAATGAAAGAAAGGATTAGTGCTATAATCCTCCCAAAGAGTCTTAAAAAATATATTTTTCTTGTTTTTGATATTTGTTCGTTGCCTGTGTGCATATGTGTTCCCTTCTTTGTTTATAGTCTCCTGATTTAATTATGTAAAGACGGTATATTTTGGATGACATTCAATTTAGTGTATAAAAAACAAGCAACTCTTATTTATGCTACCTGCTCGAATTCGGTTTTAACAGGTCCGGGGCAAAGAACACTTATCCTGACATTTGATTTTTCTCTCCGTAATTCCTCATACAAAGACTGGGTCAAACGGAAAACATATGCCTTTGATGCATAATATGCAGAAAACAACGGTCCGGGGAAAAATGCCGCGATTGATGCCACATTCATAATATATCCCGAGTTTTTTGCCTTGAATTTCTTTGCGGCAAGCTTGGTTAAAATATGAACCGCCTTTACATTGGTATCAATCATTCTAAGCTCCTGCTCCAAGTCGGTAGAACACAAGTCTCCGAATACTCCAAACCCTGCATTGTTGATAAAAATATCAACCTCATTTAGGCGGTCTTCAATAGCTTTAAGGTCTTCCATGCGGGTAACATCAAGACAAAGTATTTCTACATTTGTTGTCAGCTTTTTCCTAAGCTCCTCCAGCTTTTCCTGCCGTCTTGCAACGGCAATGATGTCATAGCCCTTTTGGGACAAGATTGTTGCCATCTCCCATCCCAAGCCTGAGCTTGCTCCTGTAATCAATGCTTTCATGTTTTCCTCCTGTCACACTACCTTAATACTTACATACATTATATATTATTTTTTTCTGCAAATCAACAAAAAACCGCTTGAAAAAGCGGTTTTTGTTTGAATGAAATATTTTTACTTCTTCTTAATTATGGAATGCCATATAATACTGGTCAGTATTAGGGGTCGTATTTCCATTTTTAACATTTTCTACATAGAAATCATAGTTGCCTGCCTCAAGAGGACGATTCAGCTCAACTGTTACAATACGGGTTTGCCATCCATCGTTTGGTTCAAATTCCTTAGATAAATCGATTTCGGCTATAAGCTGGTCGACCTCACTGTCAATATATACCTTAAGCTTGAGTTTAGAACTGTTATAATTCGAACCAAAACGGAAGGTAAGCATAGTAGAATCATTAGTAATTTCGCGGTTTTTATAATAATAGGTACCGGTAGTGGAATTTGTTAGATAGGAAAACATATCTGATTCAACTCTTCCTTCTGACAATTCATCCTTATTGAACTTTGGTGATCCGCTCCAACTATCAGCACTGCCCATATGTATTACAGACGCATCCGACGGGAAGGGACGCTTAGCATCCTCCTTCTCGAAATTACAGCGATTAACCCTTATCTTGGAGAAGCGCAAGAAGTCTGCATCAGCACTTATTTTGACATCTGCCTTTCCGCTTATATCTCCATCTAAGTACAGCTTCATAGTTCCCTGACCGTCAAGAGCATCCTTGTAGTTATATCCAACAGGCTTATTAACCTTGGTAAGCTCTTGTCCGTTCTGTGTCACGGTAATACTAAACTGGGGAATAGTCTCTCCGTCAAACTTATATCTATCGGCAGCATATGTAAGCTGTATATAGCTTCCCTCGTCATAGAATTCCAAATCTCTCGCTGTAATCGAAGCGTCCTTATCGGGGAATCTTACAAATCCGTCAGCGTCTATATATGCACTGCCCGAAAGCACACCGTCACTTGCCAGTCTGGTGTTCTCAAGGCTGTACTTATTGTAGTTGAGCATAAAGCTCTCATCGCCTTCTCTCACAGCACCTACATGGAATGGCTTCTGGTAGGGATAGTGATATCCCTCGAGACCGTCAAAGCCCTCGGGGAACACGCCTAATTCCACATTACCCCAGTGGTCTGTCTGACCTTGAGCCGCATTGTCAGCTTGGTATCTAATCTGGTAGTTGTTGGTCGGAATGGAAAGATAGTCCTCAAATGTGCTGAATGCCAGATTGGAATATGATTCCGACAGAACCGACAGACCGTCATAGTAGAAGATATTTGCCTTCTCGTTATCCGTCTTATGTGTAACGCAATCATGTGCAACATTATGGTGAATTTTGGTCTTAATCCAGTCGTTACCCATGGTTGTACCATATGTATAGGTAACACCCGAGTCACGCGCTGTTACACTGCCAAGGTAGAAATGGTTATATCCTACATCACATGCAAGAATGGGATAACATGTGTCCGAAGCTGTTGAGGTATAGCCTCGGGAAAGATAGAAGCAACCTCTGCCCGCACCCCAGGAGGTGTTGCCGACAACGGTATGTCCGCCGTACTTGGCATTGTCGTCATCCCACTTGACACCCTCAATTGTAATTCCCGAGGGGTATGTTCCCGCATAGCTTGTGTGAGCTACTACATTATTTTCAACATAAGTATAGAGACCTGTCAGATATATGCCCGCTGCTGCCGAATAGGAAATGTCAGCATTGATAAAGGCATTATTGATACCGTGGCTGAAGAAGCCTGCTTCACCCCACTCGGGAGCATCCTCTTTTCTGCCGTCCCACTTCTCAGTAGAATGATAAAATCTGCAGGTATGTGTATCCATACCGCTGGAATAACCAAAGTGGGTTATATATTTGTGTGTACCGCCGTTTAACACACACATTTCGGAGTCGCCTGCCATTGTGAGACCGCCTCCGCGGGTGTTGATATTTATAAACTGTACAAACTTTCTGTCTGTAAGGTCTATAACTCTCTGTCTCTGCTTAACCTCAACAGTGAGTGTATTGGGGTCGCTTCCTTCGGGCGGTATCATGTAGAGTTGTCTTGTACCATGGTCTATGTACCATTCTCCGGGCTGGTCTACCGTATTTATATGGTTTGTAATATATCCGTAGTCAGACTGTTTCTTTTCAGTATATTGTTTGTTGATACCATACGGGCCCGTTGTGAAGCCCCGAACTCTCATACTGCCATTTGTGCTGCTTACAATCTTGGCATAAGACAGCGTCCAAGCATAACCTGTAAAGGTTACAAAGGTTCCGCCCTTCCAGTAATTCTCTACGTCCTGGTTTAAGTCAATATTACTTGTTGCTGTCTGCTCAAGTGCACTTGAGTCGTCCTTGAGGCTGACATCACCCATTGTTGCACGCAGAACATTGACCTTATCATTATATAGTGGATGAGGTCCCGTACCCCGCTCTTTGGTGTCCGAATTGGGATGGCGTCCCTCACGAATGATTTCGTCATTCGTGATAATGAAGTTTCTGTCAAAGCCCATGCTTTTGGGAACAGTTGTAGTATATATTTTTACATTATCAGGGCTTTGTTCAAAACCAGATACCTATTCGAAGGCTGAGATTGTAACATCCTCGCCCTCTGCGGCAATATACTTAATCGGGGCGGTTGCAGTACCGTCATTCTTGGGAACTACTGTCTCGCGGTATATACCCT
>JAZSFO010000022.1:0-40453 GCA_045532255.1 Clostridia bacterium
CCTCCGCATAAAACTCAACTAAATTTTATGTATTTAAGGTCGAAGAGTTTTAAGATAGTCAATTTTGTGGCAAGACAAATAAAATCTCGCAGGGAATACTTTCGTATTTTCAAGAGATTTTATGCAGTATTGTCCAAAATTGCCATCTTAAAACCATGCGTGGTTCGGCTTCCGTGTGCTTAAGGAGGATATATTATGGTAAATGCGAGTATAGAAGCATTCAGAAGGTCGCTTATCGGCAAGAGAGTGGCGGTGGTAGGTATCGGTGTGAGTAATCTGCCTGCACTTGAATTTCTTGAAGAATGCGGATGTATCATAACCGCATGCGACGGTAAAAAGGAGGAAAATATTGACCCCGAGGTTCTTAAAAAGATAAAGAGCAGCTGTGATTTCTGCTATTTCGGAGAGAATTATCTTGACCACCTTGACGGACATGATATTATCCTCAAATCGCCGGGCGTAAACCCTGCGCTTCCCCAGATAGTAAATGCAAGGAAAGCGGGGATAGAGATTACAAGCGAAATGGAAATTTTTATGTCTCTTTGCCCCTGCAAAATGATAGGCGTAACGGGAAGTGACGGCAAGACCACCACAACAACCCTTATATACGAAATTCTTAAGAGAGCAGGACACCGATGCCATGTGGGCGGAAACATCGGCAAGCCGCTTCTTTCCGAGATTGATAGTATTTATCCCAATGATATAGTGGTTCTTGAGCTTTCGAGCTTTCAGCTTATGAACATGAGGGTTAGTCCTGATGTTGCGGTAATAACCAACATAACCCCAAATCACTTGGATTACCACAGAGATATGTCTGAATATGTTGATGCCAAGGCATCAATATTCCGTCATATGAATTCAGACTGTAAGCTGATTATAAACAGAGACAATGCAATAACTGCCTCATTTGAGAACAAAACGAGTGCCAAAGTGGAATTTTTCTCGCGTAAGTATTCATCGAGCGAGGCAACCATATCGGACGGCTTTTTGTGTTATAGGGGCAAAAAGATAACCCCTGTTTCCGATATTCGTATCAAGGGCTGGCACAATGCAGAAAACTACCTTGCGGCAATTGCGGCAACATCAGAGTTTGCAGACCCTGAGCATGTAGATGCGGTGGCAAGGAGCTTTGGCGGGGTTGAACACAGAATGGAATTTGTAAGAAAGCTCTGCGGTATAAGCTTTTATAACGATTCTATAGGCTCATCGCCCACAAGGACAATTGCAGGTCTTACCGCACATGACGGCGATATCGTGCTCATAGCAGGCGGTAAGGACAAAAACCTCAATTATGATGAGCTTGGAAGGCTCATAAGAGACAAGGTGAGGGTTCTTGTGCTCATAGGCGCTACTGCGGACAAGATAGAAGCATCGGTAAGAAAAGCATTCGGAAACAATCCCGTTTTGCCCATTGTCCGTCAGGATACCTATGAAAATGCCGTAAAGGGAGCATTTGCCCTTGCAAGAGGTATTAAGAAGGGTGACAACGATGTGTCTGTAATACTGTCTCCTGCAAGCACAAGTTTTGATAGATTTAAGAATTTTGAGGAAAGAGGCAGAGTTTACAAATCCATAGTAAACTCTCTTACCGAGGAGTAGAAAATATGGATATTCGCAGTACTATACAAACCTTGTCATCGCTGAGAGCGGTGTCGGGATATGAATTCAGAATAGCCGAAGCTATCGGGGATATATTCTCTCTTTATTGCAAAACTGTAGAAAGAGACGCCCTTGGCACAGTTATAGGAATAATGCCCTCATCCCGAAGGGATGCCCCGAAAATAATGATAGAGGCGCATATGGATGAAATCGGGATGATGATAACAGATATTGACGAAAAGGGATTTCTGTACTTTACCAATATCGGCGGAATAGACCCGAGGATACTTCCTGCAAAAGAGGTTATTGTTCACGGCAGACAAGATATAATGGGCATTATAGGTGCCAAGCCGCCCCATGTAACCACGGCGGAGCAGAGGAAAAAAACAATTCCCATAAACGAGCTTTTTATCGATACGGGCTATAGCTATGAAAATATAAAAGAGCTTGTAAGCGTAGGCGATACGGTTACATTCGGACATAGCACCATGTTTCTTGGAGAGTCCCTGATAAGCACCAAAAGTCAGGACGACAGGACAGGCGTTGCTATACTTATTAACCTTATGCAGAGGCTAAAGGGCAGGGAGCTTCCGTTTGACATATATTTCTGTGCCTGCGTTCAGGAGGAGGTCGGAAGAAGGGGAGCGGCAGCCGCCGCAACACGGATTGACCCTGTATTTGCGGTTGCAATAGATGTGTGCCACGGCAAAACCCCCGATGCCTCGGTGGGAACCTTCAAGCTCGGAAGCGGAACTGTTATAAGCAAGGGTCCAAATATCCATCCCGTACTTCTTAAAAGACTGCTTAAAATCATGGATGAGAACGAAATAAAATACAGCATTGATGTTGACGGAGACGATACAGGCACAGATGCATGGGCAATACAGACTGCAAGGGAGGGCATACCCACAGTGCTGTTTTCCCTTCCGCTCAGGTACATGCATACTATGGTGGAAACAGTCAGCGAGGATGATGTTACATCTACGGCAGATGCAATATACAGCCTTATAGTAAATACGGATGATGCGGAGGATGCGGTATGCTTGAAATAGAAAAACTGACTAATATAAACGGAGTATCAGGCAACGAGGACAAGGTAAGAGAGACGATTCTTTCTATGATTTCAGACTATGCGGACAGCATAACCGTAGACAGCATGGGAAGTATCATAGCACTAAAAAAAGGCAGAAATCCAAACGGCAAAAAAATTATACTCAGCGCACATATGGATGAGGTCGGACTTATAATATCCGACATTACTGATGACGGATACTTAAAATTCAAAACTGTCGGAGGAATTGACGACAGAATTCTGCTTTGCCAGAGAGTTCTTATAGGCGAAAATGAGGTTTGCGGGGTAACCGGTATCAAGGCGGTACACCTGCAGAGCAAGGACGAAAGAAAAAATGTAGTCAAGTCAAAGAACATGTATATAGATATAGGAGCATCATCCTTGGAAGAGGCAGAAAAGCTGGTTTCAAAGGGCGATTATGTCGCTTTTGATTCGTTATATACAGAGCTTGGAGACGGCAGAATAAAGGCAAAGGCTCTCGATGACAGGGTAGGCTGTGCAATACTGTGTGAGCTTATTAAGGAGGAGGCCCAGAACGATATTTATTTCTGCTTCTGTGTACAGGAGGAGACGGGTCTTAGGGGTGCTTCGGTTATTGCACGCCGTATAGATGCCGATGTTGCAATCATATTTGAGAGCACAACCGCATCCGACACCGCGCAGAGCAAGGAGCATATGTATTCTACAACTCTCGGCATGGGTCCTGCAATATCTGTAATGGACAGAGGCTCATATTCTCATACGGAGCTTAATAAGTTTATTATTGATACAGCAAAAAAAGGCAATATAAAGTATCAGCTCAAAAAGTCATCCATGGGAGGCAATGATGCAAGAGCTTATCAGGCAAATTCGTCTCAGTGCATGACAGCAGTTATATCGCTTCCCACAAGATACATTCATTCCCCAGTAAGCTGTGCCGATAGGGAGGATATAGAAAATATGTATCTCTTGTCAAAAGAGATTACAAAAAATATTCATAATTTTTGATGCTGACTTGTATAACTATTTGTATTAAAATATAAGTGAGTAATAAGTATTGGAGGTAAAAATTATGTTTCCTAAAATTGGTATAAGACCTACAATTGACGGCAGAAGAGGCCCCTTAAGGTAAGAGAATCCCTTGAGGATCAGACCATGAATATGGCAAAGGCTGCCAAGAAATTATTTGAAGACAATTTAAGATACTCCAACGGCGAGCCTGTACAGGTTGTAATCGCTGACACAACAATCGGACGCGTGACAGAAGCTGCTGCATGTGCAGAGAAGTTTAAGAGAGAGGGTGTTGAGAGTACACTCACAGTTACACCCTGCTGGTGCTACGGCTCCGAAACAATGGATATGGACAAGAATACAATCAAGGCAGCATGGGGCTTTAATGGTACAGAGAGACCCGGTGCAGTATATCTTGCAGGACATGCACAGAAGGGACTTCCCGCATTTGGCATATACGGACATGATGTTCAGGATATGACGGATACATCAATCCCTGCTGATGTAGAAGAAAAGCTTCTTAGATTCGGCCGTGCCGTAGTTGCAGCCGCATCAATGAGAGGCAAATCCTATCTTCAGATAGGCTCTATCTGCATGGGTATAGCAGGCTCTATTATAGATACAGCTTTCATCGAGGATTACTTCGGCATGAGAGTTGAGTCTGTTGACGAGGTAGAGGTTATAAGATGAATGTCCGAGGGCATATATGATGAGGCAGAATATCAGAAGGCCCTCAAGTGGGCAAAGGCTAACTGCAAGATGGGCTTTGACAAGAACCCTGAGGATATGCAGCTTTCCGATGCAGAAAAGGAAAAACAATTTGAATTTGTAGTAAAGATGGCTTGCATCATAAAGGACCTTATGAACGGCAACAGCAATCTTCCTAAGGGCTGTGAGGAGGAAATGGTTGGACACAATGCCATTGCCGCAGGCTTCCAGGGACAGAGACAGTGGACAGACTTCTATCCCAACTGCGACTTCCCCGAAGCTATGCTCAATACCTCATTTGACTGGAACGGTGCAAGAGAACCTATGATTCTTGCAACAGAGAACGATGTTCTCAATGCTTTCGGTATGCTCTTTGGCAAGCTCCTTACAAACAGAGCACAGATGTTTGCTGATGTAAGAACATACTGGAGCGGCGATGCTGTTAAGAGAGCTACAGGCTACGAAATAGAAGGCAAGGCTAAGGAAGCAGACGGCAACGGTATAATGAAGCCCTGGTACGAGGTAACTCAGGAGGATCAGGATGCTATAATGGCATCAACCACATGGAACATGGCTGACCTCGGATATTTCAGAGGCGGTGGCTTCTCATCAAGATTTCTTACCAAGGCAGAGATGCCTGCAACAATGATAAGACTCAATCTTGTTAAGGGTCTCGGTCCTGTACTCCAGATAGCAGAGGGCTGGACAATTGACCTTCCCGATGAGGTTTCCGACAAGATTTGGGCACGTACAGACTATACATGGCCTTGCACATGGTTTGCACCCAGATGCACAGGCGAGGGCGCATTCAAGACTTCATATGATGTTATGAACAACTGGGGAGCTAATCACGGAGCTATCAGCTACGGACATATCGGTGCAGCCTTAATTACTCTTTGCTCAATCCTTAGAATACCTGTTTGTATGCACAATATACCTGAAGATAAGATTTTCAGACCCAGTGCATGGAACGCATTCGGTATGGATAAGGAAAGTGCAGATTACAGACCTTGCCCGACATACGGACCGCTTTTCAGATAATACTTAATATCATATAAAAATAGGATGGTAAAAAGTCATTTCGACTTTTTACCAGCCTTGTTATTTCAAATTAATCTCATCAAGAGATATTTTTTCTACACCATTTTCTAATTAACAATCGTTTGATTCCGGCATAATCTCCTGAATATTATGTTTTGAAAAATTTTCAGCACATCTCTCCCTCATAAATCTTTTTAACAGAAACGCCATATAATATGGAAATGTGTAAAATTTACCATTATATCCAATGTTTTTATTGGCAAATTTAATACCATACTTAATATCTGTATATTTTTCTTTATCAATCAAATTATTTAGCGAAACAGTTGCTCCGTCTGTTGCTTTTACCTCCACAGGCACAAGTGAATCTGCATCTCTCACAAAGAAATCCATTTCGAGCGTTCCCTTTTCATTTCGGTAAAAATATAAATCATATCCTTGCTTTTTTAACATTTCTCCAACTACATTTTCATATATTGCCCCTTTGTATGTGTTAAAGTTTTTATTTGCACGTAAATCTTCCTGTGCCTCTTCATCAAGAGAACCAACCAAAAGTCCCGTATCTCCAAAATACAGTTTAAAATTATCAGGGTTGTCATTTCCTTTAAGCGGAAGTTCCGGAGTTTCCAGACAATAACATGCATTTACTATTCCGGCTGAAATCAACCATTCAACCGTTCCCACATACTCTCTGTTTCTTGCTCCGTGCTCAATTTTTGAAATTTGAAATTTCTTATTTTCCTTTCCAAGAAATGTTGGTATTTTTCTATAAACATTTAGGATTTTCCCTTTGTCTAATCCTTTTGCGTACTTAGTGATATCCTCTTCATAGTCAAGCAAAATTTGCTTTTGCATCTTTAAGGTTCCACTGTAATTTTTATTTACAACAAAGGACTTTACAATCGCTGGCATTCCACCCAAAACCATATATTCACGAAAATTTTCAAGCATAATTTCATATTCAACTGTTGATAAAGGAGTAATTGTAACCATTTTGTTATACATTTCTTCAATTTGTTGCTCGTGGTATCCCTTTGCCCAAAGAAATTCTTCAAAATCCATCGAATACATTTCGTAATCTTCCTTAAATCCCACACTATTCGATTCAATTTCTTCATAGCTTATTCCCATAAGCGAACCTGAACATATAACATCATATCGTCCGTCTAATTTAAATGACTTTAAACTTGTTGCACAGTTTGGACATGCCTGCAGTTCATCAAAAAACAAAAGCGTTTGCCCAGGTATAAACTCAAAGTCAGGATTTAACAGCGATATATTTCTTAAAATTGTATCCACTTCAAATCCATCGTCAAATATTTTTTGATATTTTTTTTGCAGCACAAAATTAATTTCCACAACACTTTTATAATTTTTCTCTGCAAATTTTTCTATAGACACAGTTTTGCCAATCTGTCTGGCACCTTTAATAATCAATGGCATGCGCTCTGAATTTTGTTTCCATGTATTCAGATAATCATCTATTTTTCTCTTTAAAAGATCCATTTAAGACACCTCCAAAAATACCATATCACAAAATTCCTGCAATGTCAATCTGAAAAATCACATTTTTCCGCCCAATATATAGTTATAGTTTCACAAAATTTCGTTCTTTGTCTTGTTTTGTTTTTACATATCCTTAATTTTACTGTGCAATACCTTCAAACTTATATCCAAGCTCTGTTATGATTTTCTCAACCTCTACCGCATCCGTAAGCTCATCGCTTGTTATTGTTACTGTCTTTTCGTCAAGGTTTACATTTACCTCACCAAGTGATGAGAGTGCCTGTGTGACCCTTGAGGCACATTTTTCGCACATCATACCGTCAACCTTTGCGGTAAGAATGAATTTTGAATTTTCTTCGCTTGGTTTTTTTGCTTCCTCGTCGGCTTTTCTTGCCGCCTCGTAAGACTCTTTTCTTGCTTTGATATAGAAATAAGCCGTAATTGCAATGAGAATTACAAGTATTATTATTTCTATAATCCGTCCAAGTGAATTCATAGATTTCTCCTCCTTTTAGTTTTCGTATAACTTATATAAGTCAGCGTATTTACCGCTGAGTTTAAGAAGCTCCTCGTGTGTTCCCTCTTCCTCAATGCCTTTTTCCGTAAGGACTATTATTCTGTCTGCATTTTTTATTGTGGTAAGCCTGTGGGCTATGGTAAGTGTGGTTCTGTCCTTAGACAGCTTTTCCAGGGATTTTTGGACAATCAATTCACTTTCGTTATCAAGAGATGAGGTTGCCTCGTCAAGTATAAGAATAGGCGGATTTTTTACAAAGACTCTTGCTATGGAGAGTCTTTGCTTTTGTCCTCCCGAGAGCTTTATACCTCTTTCGCCGATATAGGTGTTGTAGCCGTTTGGAAGTGAATTTATAAATTCATCCGCACCTGCAAGGTGAGCGGCAGTTTCTATTTCCTCCATTGTGGCATCTTCCTTGCCGTATGCAATGTTATCATATACCGTTCCCGAGAAGAGATAAACATCCTGCTGTACTATTCCTATATTGTCCCTCAGCGATTTTAGTGTCACATCGTCAATGCTCACTCCGTCTATGTATATTTTGCCGTCTGTCAGCTCATAGAATCTGGGAAGAAGATTGCAAAGAGTTGTTTTTCCGCTTCCCGACGGTCCGACTATGGCTATGTTTTCGCCCTTTTTGATATTAAGGTTTATATGTGCAAGGACATCTTCTGTGTTGTCATTATACTTAAATGTTACATTGTCAAAGCATATATTACCCTCTACATTACTGAGCTTTTTGGCATCGGGCTTGTCCTCTATATCAACGGGACTTGTCATTATCTGGTTAAATCTGTCTATTCCTGTAATGCCTCTTTGAAACTGTTCCGTAAATTCGACTATCTTTCGTATTGAGGCGATGAGCGTCTGTATGTAAAGGAGATACGCAATCAGGTCTGCAGGCGATATCAGTTTTTTCACCATAAAGGAAGAACCGAGAATTATTACCGCCACATACATAAGACCGTCAAAAAACCTTGTGCATGCGTGGAAACGGGCCATATATTTGTACGCTTCCTTTTTTGTGGTGTAAAAGGTCATGTTGCCTTCCTGGAATTTTCTCTCTTCGTAATCCTCATTAGCAAAGCTCTTGACAACTCTTATTCCGAGCAGGGTATCCTCTATGGAGGAGTTAAGCTCGCCGATTTGCTCTCTTTGTTTTGCAAATGCCGCTTTCATCTTTCCTCTGAAGAGCTTTACGGCAAGGAGCATAATCGGAAGAATTACAAAGAGCATGAGAGTAAGCTCTACATTGATACCGCAAAGTATTATAAACGAACCTGTAATTTTTATTGCCGCCATAAAAACTTCTTCGGGAAAGTGGTGTGCAAATTCCGTTATGTCAAAAAGGTCATGTGTAAGTCTTGACATTATCTGGCCTATTTTTGCATTGTCAAAGTAATTGAACGACAGCTTAGATAGGTGAGAGAACAGGTCTCTTCGCATATCGGTCTCTATCATGGTTCCCGTAACATGACCTATGTAGGACATAAAGTAATTTGCCATAGTATCAAGAAGTTTAAGGAACAGATAGAGGAGACCGAGCCTCATAACAAGCTGCATGGTAAGAAGTATGGGTGTGTTTATTGCTGTATCGGTTATGTGCCTTACTATAAGAGGCAGTATAAGTTCGCATACGGTAGAGAAAACCGCACACAAAAGGTCAATTATTATAAGCCATATGTACGGCTTGTAGTAGGGTATAAATGTTTTGACCGAAGAAAATTTCTGTGACATAAGTTCTGTTCCTTTCTTTTGTCATATTATTTCTATTACAGATGACATAAGCCCTCTGCCTTTTCCGAGACCTCGGTGCGAATACAGGTTTTCCTTGTTGCAGCATGTACAAAGGTCGCTTGTGTATATTCTTTCCACGCCCATGCTTTCGAGAATGTGTTTATTGAGCAGCATGAGGTCTATATGATATCTTCCGTCTGCGATGTATATTGCGTCTTCATAAGGGAATTTTTTCTTAAAATCAATATACAAATCTTCCGAAACCTCATAACATAATCCGCATATGGCAGGACCTATAGTACATATCACATCCTTTGGGTTTGTGGAAAATTTATTTTTCATAGCATCAAGAGTTTTTGCCGAGAGCATATTGTAGGTGCCCCGCCATCCGCAGTGAGCGTTACCTATGGCATGGTTTTTTGTATCAATATATGATACAGGCACGCAATCGGCGGTGTGTATGACAAGAGCTACATTTTGTCTGTCTGTTATAAGGGCATCGACATCGGAATAATCCTTGTCGGTAAATATCCCTTTTCCTCTGTCGCTTTCTGTTACATACATAATATTGTCGCTGTGTGTTTGCGATGCAAACACCAGGTTTCTAGCATCAAATCCCGAAGCGGAGCAAAATCTCCTGTAATTCTCTATGACATTTTCTCTGCTGTCTATTGTGGAAAAGCCAAGATTAAGGCTTCTTAGCATACCCTCTGTTGACACTCCGCCGTGTCTTGTGGATACGGCATTATTAACAAACTTTGCATCCTCGGGCAGTTTGTATCTCAGCAAGGTAACACCGTTTGCTAAAATTATATCAAATACCTTAGAGTTCATATAGGAAACAACCTTTCGCATATTTTGTGTGAAAGAATACCAAATCCAATGCCAAGAAGTGCTCCTGCAAGTACATCTGTCGGGTAGTGCACACTCAGATATATTCGGGAAAGACCCATAAATACGGATGCAATTAACGCAAATGCTCCTGCCTTTTTGAAATGCTTCCAAAGGGAGACTGCAAATGCAAAAGCCGCCATTGTGTGTCCCGACGGGAATGAACCGTCAAAAAGGGGCGGTATTATTATCTGTATTTCGGGGTCAAAATTATATGGGCGTATTCTTCCCACAAGCGGTTTTAAAATAATATTTCCCAGTACAAGACAGATAACAAGAGACAGAGCACAGCATATGCCTGCTTTTCTGGTCTTTTTGAACATCAGCATCACAAGTGTCAAAAAAATCCATATAGCACCCTTGTTTCCGAGCATGGAAACAAATGTAAAAAAACCGTCGAAAAACGGATTGGATATGTGTGATGCAATATATTTAAGAATTTCTGCTTCTATGTAATTCATAAGATAATCACCTTTTATTAGTATATACTATTTCTGATTTATTAGTCAAGCACACTATTTTGTGTCATTTTTTATGCCCGAGGGCGAAACACCGTACTTTTTCTTGAAAGCTCTGCTGAAATACAGAGGGTCGTCATAGCCGACAGAGGAAGCCACATCGCTTATGGTGTCAAAATTTCCTCCGTCTATGATTGCTTTCGCGTGCGAAATTCTTTTTGATATAATATAATCCTGCGGACTTGCGGAAAATCTGGAATGAAATATTCTTCGAAAATATGTGTCCGAAATTCCGCAAAGGAGATGAAGCGAATCCGCCCTCAATGAGCTGTCAAATATATGGTCTCTGAGATATGCTACGGCAGGGTCTATTATATGGAACTTCTTCTTTTGAGAATATTCAAGGTTTTCTACCGAGGATATGTATGCCAGGAGACTGTACATCATCGAAAGACATTTGTACTTCTCGGATTGGTTACCAAAATTCCATAATACAGGCAGATGAGAAAATATATACTCTGCCTCGGCAAAGTTTTCCAAAGAAAATTTATGCGGAGAAGCCTCGGGTATGTCGGCTTCGAAGGATATTGCAGAATATCTGCATTCTTCATTTCCAAGTACGGTAAAATTATATGAGGCATCCTTTGGAAGAAAAATTACATCGTGCTTTCTTGTAACAATTGTTTTGTCATTAAACACAAACTCCGCACATCCGCATTGTCTGTAAATAAAGGAGTGGGTCTTTCTTGTAACCAAATACGGATTTTTTCTTGATATTCCCCTCGATGCACTTATGATAGACAGCTTATCGATATTATCAAACATGGCAATTCACCCCATAAGCAGTTGCGTCAATATCCGAACCCGTTTTGGGTGCGTGTTTTTGCGCCACTGCTCTCGTTAAAATACTCGCAAATGCGTCAGCATTAGCTCCGTTTTTGCCTCGCATTGACGCCAAAACACAGCACCGAAAATTCTTTGAACCTAAAACAAGATAAAATAGTTATTTATCAAGGCGGAAGGGTGAAGGAATACTTTCGTATTTCAAGACCGACAACGAAGAGAAATGACTATTTTACTTGTTTTAGGCGTGTTCGGATACTGACGCAACTGCTTATACACATTCTATCATAATAAAGGTGCAAATTCAACACAAAAACACAAATTTGTACCGAAAAGTCCATATAGTTCCGTTTATTCTATGTACTTATTTGGTTTTTTTGATATAATGTAGCAGAAGATACCAATACTTACGGTTGGTAGGTTCGGCAAATGAAGCTTGGAGGGATTCTAGTGAGAAAGTCTTCAAAAAACATTGATATGTGTACCGGTTCGCTTGCGGTAAATATCCTTAGGTTTACCCTGCCGTTTATGCTTACAGGACTCCTACAGAGTCTTTATAATGCGGCAGATGTTGTAGTTGTCGGAAGATATGCGGGTCAGGAGGCACTGGCGGGAGTAGGTACCACAGGCTCTATAACCTCTCTTATACTTAATCTGTTTCTGGGTCTTTCGTCAGGTGTCAGCGTAACCATAGGAAGAGCACTGGGTGCAAAAAGTGATGAGGATGCACACAGAACAGTTCATACATCAATGGCACTTAGCATCATCGGTGGATTTTTCATATCGGTTTTCGGAATAGTGTTTGCCGAGCCTCTTCTGAGACTTATAGATGTACCCCACAATGTTATGCCTCAGGCAAAGATATACATGCAGATAATTTTTGCAGGCAAGATACCGATGTTTATATATAACTTTGGTTCGGCTATCCTGAGAGCAAAGGGAGATACCAAGAGGCCTCTTTACATAGTTATGGCATCGGGTATTGTCAATGTTGTTCTTAATATTATATTTGTAACCCAATTTGGTATGAAGGCAGACGGTGTGGCTCTTGCAACCGTTATAGCACAGGTTATAAATGCTGTTTCCATAATGTATCTTTTGTGCAGAGATGAGGATAATACCAGACTTTATCTTCGCAAAATGAAAATATACAAAAAACAGATTTTAAGTATAATTAAGGTCGGCTTGCCCGCAGGAATACAGAGTGTTATTTTTGCACTTTCCAATGTTATAGTTCAGTCCAGTGTCAATTCCTTTGGTTCGGCGGCAATTGCAGGTAATTCCGCTTCAAGTAATATAGGAACATTCTATTACATTGTACTGAACAGCTTCTTCCACACATGTATAGCCTTTGTAAGTCAGAATATCGGTGCAAAGAAATTCCATAGAATACCCCGTATTATAGGATTATGTCTTGCGTATGTGGGTGTTGTATGGCTTATAGAAGTTCTTATAGTAATTTTCGGTGCTCAGACGCTTATTGGAATGTATGTACCCGGAGATGCCGATGCTCTAAAGGTCGGAGTACTGAGATTTATGATTGTCGGCGGTACTTACGGACTTTGCGGAATTATGGAGGTTATCTCGGGAGCACTCAGAGGAGTAGGACACTCTCTTGACAACATGATTTTGTCGGTAGCGGGTGTGTGCGGTATAAGAATACTCTGGGTTATGACCGTTTTTCAGAAATACAGAACCTTCGAAAGCCTCTATATCTCGTATCCTATCTCATGGATTGTAACCGCACTTATTAACGGCATAGCATTTATGATAATAATGCGTTCCATAAAGCCATTGGAGGACTATCCGAACTCCGATTTTAAGATATAAAAATCACTCTAATCCACGCCAAAATACTCGCAAATGCGTCAGCATTAGCTCCGTTTTTGACTCGATTATAGCAATTTTTGATAATCTTAAAATTCTACGACCTAAAAATCTTGTGTTTTTGGATAGGTTTTGGTGCGGAGGACACCGGAAGGCTTTGTGCCTTTCAAGGACGACAAGCCAAAAGATGCCGAAAACACTGATTTTGAGGCGGGTTCGAATAATCCTCCAATGGCTAAAGAAAGAGGAAGTTAAAAATTTAAGTAATCCATAATACCGAGATAAAGAGCCTTGGCTATTTTGTCCTGATACTCAGCAGTGCCCAGAAGCAGAGTCTCCTCGGGATTGGAAAGAAAACCGCATTCTGCAAGAACAGACGGTATAGATGAATTCTTAAGAATATAAATACTGTTTGTGGATTTTATGCCTCTTGTGTTTTCGGGGTCTGCAATCTCAATGAGCTTTGTCTGTATGAGTTGTGCAAGTTCCTTGTTTTCGGGATTGTTCTCGGAGTAAAAGACCTGTGCACCTCGGTATTTTGACTCGCCGAAATGATTGAGGTGTATGCTTATAAACAGGTCGGCGTTTGAGTTTTCGCGGATATGGCATCTTTTATTTAAGTCGTCTCTCTTGTTGTTTGTTTCGGATGTGCTCAAAGAGTTTTTGTCATTTCGGGTCATTACTACCCTTACCTTGTTTTTTGACAAAAGCTTTTTGAGCCTTTTTGCTATCTCAAGATTTATTTCGCTCTCTTTAATGCCCGATTGTGATACCGCTCCGCCGTCAGGAAACCCGTGTCCTGCGTCAATTATAACTGTTTTTTGAGACGGAGCGGAAGAAGAGGCGGGGATAAATACGCCCGACTGACATATTACAACTACAGCAATTAACAATAACAAAGCACCAATAAATGCCAAATGAATTTTTTTCATGAATTCATCCTCCTCTCTAAAGAGGTATTCATTTACATTTACGGATATTACAGAAAAACCATCTTTGATATTATCGGTATCTACATGTATTAAAACAAAAAAATCCGCAAAGCGGATTTTTTGTTTTAATATTAGTTTATTGCATCGCGAAGCCATTCAAGTGTACAAGAAACCATGTGTTTGCCTGTTTCTTGGGATGCTTCCTTGGCACTCTCTGCGAACCATTCGGTATTTTGTGCACAACGGCTCAAATCAACATTTTCGGGATAAGTACCCATCATTAAGCTGGTTTCCCACTTTCCTGCATGGTCAAAACCGCCGCATTTTATCTGTGCATCTGCACCGATAAGAGGAATAACCTTGATGTAAGAGAAAGGATCTTCGCCGCCACCGAGGTTTTCATAATAATCAGCATAAGAATCGCTGCCCCACCAGCCCTGGCCGAGAGTTTCTTCCATGTATTCCATGGTAACTTTTTTTGCTGCCTTATGGCATGCAATAGTCATGGGCATAAGACCTGCGCCTTCTGTCTGATGATGGGGAACGAGATAGATATTTTTTATACCGCCGGCAATCATTGATTTAAGAATACAATACAAATACTGTGCATATGTATCTTCGTCAACATGAATATGGTCAGGCTTTGGTTTGCATACCGCATAGGAAGCAACACCATACCATATGGGCGGACAAATTACTATTTCTTTTTCTTTCTCGAGTTCACGAAGACATCCGTTTACTACCATGGTATCTGTTCCGCAGGATGCGTGATGTGCATGGTATTCAATAGTACCTATAGGGATAACAAACGGTACTTTTCTTTTTACGGCATCTTCAATTTGGTCGTGAAACATATTAATAAGCTGCATAACATACCCTCCTTAAAATTCAGTTTGGATTAATTATTAAGAATATCTGCTATTTTTGATTTAATTATGTCAGCTTCTTCGGGACTGATATATCCTGCTTCCATTGTAAATTTAACAGAGGAATCAGCATCTATTATCTTGAGCTGACCGGTAGATCTGGCATTTTCGTAGCCAATATGTTCAGCAGTAGCGGGAAGTACCATACCCATTGAATCTTCATTGTTTGTTCTGGATATCCAGCGAACACCATTTGAAAGAATATCTATTGGATGTGATACATAACATGCACCATCTTTGGTATCCTGCAAGGTATATGCTCTTCCGTTTTCGTCGCCCTTGTATTTGATACCGAAGCAGATTTCGGGGTCATATATCTCGCCCTTGTGACCGACCTCATCCATAAGAGATGGGTTCTTTTCGAGAGCATCCATGTAATCATCAAGCTCTTTTGTACCCGTTGCTCTGTACACATTGATATTTTCGGGTGTTGCAGGAGCACTGTATATCAGCCTTGCACCGTCAATGGGACGGAAATTGATATGACAAAGATACATGTATTCCATAGGATATGAACGCAGATTTTCGATTGTAACATCTATCCTGAATACCGCACTGTCCTCATAAAGCTTAACGGCAGGAGAAAATTTGTATTTTCGTATAAAAGCGGTATCGTGATTAAGCTCACCGCCAAGAAGAATGTATTTGCCGTTTTCGTCCTCGTCACAAACTATATATGCACTATCATAAACAGCATTTGGGATTTCACCGTGATGCGGATGCAAAGCATCAGGTGCACCAAAGGATATTACGCCGCAATGGTACAGGAAACCACCATAGTTTTCGAGGTATGTCATTGTGTCAACAGGTTCTTTTACGGTTGTCTGCATAGAGAGCTCTTTGCCATCTACACAGTAGTGCCATATTTGCTGGCCTTTGAACGGTGTGAAGACAAAAGAACATTTTTTGTTTTCTATTTCGAGAGCCTCTACACCCGATGAATATGAAAATGCCTTGATCTTGAAAGCACCAAAATCAATGAAATCTTTTTTATCGGATGTGAAGAAGCTTTTTGAGAGATTGATTTTCATTTTTTCATCTCCTTAAAACCATTGTATATTCCTTATTATTCAGAATAACCAAGAGTTGTATAGAATGCAAGATTTGCCTGAGTGTTGTCAAGTCTTCCGTACTGAAGAACAATAGGGGTATTGCTCGAAACCTTCATAGCATACTGGGTTTCAAAGGGAACCTTAAATCCGCACATATGCTCTATATTGTTCATTCTAAAGCACTTAACGCGTTTTGCACCAACCTCCCACACAATACCTGTGTGAGGTTCCTTATCTGTAAAGTAAATGCTTACATCAATCTTTGCATCTACATCTGAATCATTAACGATAATAACTGACTCGTGACCTTTTGCAACGCCCTCGCCTTCCTGAGGTAGCTCACAGTCAGGAATTATCCATTCTTTTTTACCTATAGCCATTTTTATTCACTCCGTGTATTTATAATTTATATGGGTTTGGCAGGGTTTCCCCTGCCAAAGCCCTGTTTGATATGTAATATAAGAATTAGAAACCAAGCTCGATTATGCCTTTCTTGAGGTAATCTGTCATCTTATGGCAACCATCCTTAGTGATAGCAGCACCAATTTCCCATCTGCAGCCGAAGCCTTCGCCCATGATGAATGTGTCAACCTGGAATGTCATGTTTTCTTCCAGCTTGTAGGTGGAGTCTGTTTCCATCCAGGGGGGCTCAACCTCGATCATGCCTGTTCCGTGACAGGGTCCGTATACATAGCTGTCCTTAAAGCCGTTTTCAACATACATATTGTAGAAGTTCTGAGCAACTTCATTTGCCATAACGCCTGCTTTGAGCTGGTCAATTGTCCAGTCGTGAGCCTGCTTACAGAATTCAACAACTCTTCTTCTTTCGCCTTCAAGTTTACCCATAGCAATCGGGAGACCGATAGCAGGTGAATAACCGTCGATTTTAGCAGAAAGGTTGAGCTGAACGATATCGTTGTTGCCGATTGTTCTGTAACCGGAACGGGATATAGCGTGGCTTGTGGACTTTTCGCTGAATACATACATGGGAAGACCCTCGTATTCTGCACCCTCTTCGTAGATAACCTTCTGTGCGATACCAACCATCTGAAGCTCTGTTACACCGGGCTTTAAGTTGCGGATAACTTCGTCTGTAGCGATATCAACAATTCTGAAGCCTTCCTGAATACAAGCAAGCTCATTTGCAGACTTAATCTTACGGAGGTTAACCATTATATCGTTGCACTTAACGATTTCTGCTTCGGGATAGCTGTTCTTGAGGCCCTCATAGATGGGGAGTGTGCACTCAACATAGCTTCCGAGACCGATCTTGATTTTGTCTCCTGTTACGCCGATAGCTTTGAACACATCGTTGAATGTATTAGCCTTAAGCTCGGGGTAGGAGGGGTCTGCAGACTCTCTGAATTCTCTAAGGCAAAATACCTTGTCAATCTTGCCTACATCCTTAGCAAAGATGATGCACTCGGGACCAACCATAAGTGCAGCTTCTCCTGTTGCGGAGATAGCAACACCTGCACGCTCAAAGAGAGGCCAGAAGCCTGAAAAATATCTTGCGTTTGCATAGTCGGATTCAGTTGAGCAAACAACCATTACATCCAGACCTTTTTCTGCAACGAGCTTCGCAGCTCTTGCAATTCTTTCTTTGTATTCATAATCGGGAATACAAATTCTTGACATAATAAACATCTCCTTAATATAAAATTTTGACTTGCTTATAAATCAATTATATAATTATTATTACATATTGTATTTAGAAAATTGTAAATACTTTTTGCACAATATTAAATAAATTTAATTTAATATATACTTGAAAAAGTGCATTAGAGGTGCTACAATATATGTGGTGATGCAAAATGAAGTTTAAACTCAAGAAATTTGAAAAAGCTCTTGAGGTCTCAAAAATTGCAAACATACATTATTTTGAATTTACAAATCAGTACTATACATTCAAGGACAAGCATGAGTTCAGGGAGCTTTTGTATGTAGACAGCGGATTTGTAAGGGTTGATGCAGAGAACTATACAGGAGTTGTCAACGAAAGCCAGCTTATCATACATAAGGCTGACGAGATACATTCTCTTACCTGTCCCGAAGATGAGGCGTCCAATGTGATAATAATAGGCTTTGAATGTCTTTGCGAGGAGCTTGATGTTTTTTCAAAGAACCCCGCAACACTCAATGATGCGGAGAAGAGACTTCTTACAGAGATAATCCTTGAGGGAAGAAGTGTTTTCCTGCCACCGTATGATGTGCCTAATCAAAAGGATATGAAAAAGCGAAGCGACTATCCGTTCGGTGCAGACCAGATGATTAAAATCAAAATGGAAAATCTGCTTATAGAGCTTGTAAGAGGTATAGCAAGTACCGAAAAGCAGACTGCGGGAGAAATCTCTTACGAAAAGGTCCAGGAAATAGTAAGGTATATAAGCGATAATTATAAGGAAAAAATCCGCCTGTCCGAGCTGTGCTTTCTGTTCGGTACGAATAAGACAAGCCTGTGCAACAGATTTCGTGCATATACGGGCGAGACGATTGTAGAATATATAAGTAAATTAAGGATAAAAAAGGCAAAAAAACTTATGAGAAGCGGTGAGTATAATCTTACCGAAATATCAGCAATTGTTGGTTTTTCTTCGGTTCATTATTTCAGTCGTATATTCAAGCAGTACGAGGGGCAGTCGCCCACAAGCTATATCAAGACAATAAAATCGAGGCTTATGCTGTAGTAGGGGACGGCCTGTGTGCCGTCCCGTTTGGTGTTGTAGGGGACGGCCTGTGTGCCGTCCCGTTTGTATGATTATGTGAAATTTATAGACTTCTTTCTCATATGCACGCTCAGCACCAGACCTATTGCCGCAAAGTTTGTAAGTATGGAAGAACCGCCGTAGCTAAAGAACGGAAGCGGAATTCCCGTTACGGGCATAAGACCTATGCACATGCCGATGTTTTCGAATATGTGTGCAAGGAACATGCACGCCACTCCCACGCAGATGTACCTGCTCATATCGGACTTCGTTTTCGTGGAATCTATAAGACACCTGTATACTATTGCAAAGAGCATAAGCGTAACGGCAAGACATCCCAGAAGTCCAAGCTCTTCGCCTATTACCGCAAATATAAAGTCTGTATGCTTAACGGGGAGATACCCGAGCTGTGTCTGTGTTCCCTGATAAAGCCCCTTGCCTATAAGCTGTCCCGAGCCTATGGCAATCTTGGATTGTATGACATGATATCCCGAGCCGAGAGGGTCGCTTTCGGGATTTATAAATACTCTTATTCTGTTTTTTTGATATTCTTCGAGGAAGAAGAACCATGCCATCGGAATTATGCCTATTATGGTTCCGACTGCCGTAAGAATGTATTTGTAGGATATTCCTGCGGCAAAAATTATGCCTGCAAACATAAATATGAATACCATTGATGTACCAAAGTCAGGCTGAAGCATTATAAGAAAAAGAAGTATTCCCAGATGAAGCAGCAGCTTAAGGATATTTTTCGGCTCATTGATACCGTCTCCGATGTCCGACACATGCTTGGAAAAAGTGATTATAAATCCTATTTTTACAAATTCGGACGGCTGTATGCCTATAGGACCGAAACGAATCCAGCTTTTGCTTCCCGTGTCCTCTTTGCCTGTGCCGACCAGAAGAACCAGCACAAGCATCATAATGCACATAAGGTAAATGACCTTCCATGCCGATCCGACCTTTTCGTAATTGACAGCCGTCATAAAAGCCATGAAAACAAAGCCTATTGACGCCGCCGCAGACTGTATAATAACATATTTTGAACCGCCGTCCAGACTCTTTACCGCACTTGATATCATCACTATACCAAAGAGAGTGCATAGCAGGGCAAGTATTATAAGAGTGTAGTCAAGCTCTTTGAATGAAAAAATTTTTCCTCTGCGCATAATATACCTCGTGAAAGTTGATATACTAATTATACCAAACATTAAAGAAAAAACAATAGTTTTTATAAAATTTTAATAACTATAAGAAATTTTGTAAATTTTTGTATAAAAACACTTGCAATTTATCTTGGGTTGTGTTAAACTATTATGCGGTTAATACACACATGTGCAGATGCCTATGGGGATTGCATCGAAATCCGACATAGTTTCGGTGTCCCGTATGCAGACGAAGCATATGGAGGGTAACAAAATTTACGGAGGTGTTTTATTATGTCAGTTATTTCAATGAAGCAGTTATTAGAAGCAGGTGTTCACTTCGGTCACCAGACAAGAAGATGAAACCCCAAGATGGGTGAGTATATTTATACCGAAAGAAACGGTATCTATATCATCAACCTTCAGAAGACAGTTAAGAAGATTGTAGAAGCGTACGACTTCATCAAGGAAATTGCAGAAAGCGGCGAGAGCATTCTCTTTGTAGGTACAAAGAAGCAGGCTCAGGATTCCATCAAGGAAGAAGCAGAGAGAGTAGGCATGTACTATGTAAATGCAAGATGGCTCGGCGGTATGCTCACAAACTTCAAGACAATCCAGAAGAGAATCGAAAGACTCAACCAGCTCAAGAAGATGGAAGAAGACGGCACATTCGACCTTCTTACAAAGAAGGAAGCTACCAAGCTCAAGCTCGAAATCGAAAAGCTCGAGAAGTATCTTGGCGGTATCAAGGATATGAAGAAGCTCCCCGGCGCTCTCTTTGTAGTTGACCCCAGAAAAGAAAAGATTGCCGTAGCAGAAGCTCACAAGCTCGGTATTCCTGTTGTAGCTATCGTAGATACAAACTGCGACCCCGATGAAGTAGACTATGTAATTCCCGGTAACGATGATGCTATAAGAGCAGTTAAGCTCATAGCTTCCACAATGGCAAACGCTATCATCGAAGGCAATCAGGGCGTTGATGCTGCACCTGTAGCTGAGGAAGAAGCAGAAGAGCAGGATGCTGAATAATATATACGGAGGTAAGAGTAATGGCTAATTTTACAGCACAGGATGTTAAAGATTTGAGAGAAAGAACAGGTTGCGGTATGATGGACTGTAAGAAGGCTCTTACAGAATCAGACGGCGATGTAGAAAAGGCAATAGAATTCCTTAGAGAAAAAGGTCTTGCAGCAGCCGCTAAAAAGGCAGGCAGAATAGCTGCAGAAGGTCTTGTAGATGTATATGTTAACGAAGATAACACACTCGGTGCAGTTATCGAAGTTAACTCCGAAACAGACTTCGTTGCAAAGAACGCAGAATTCAAAGAGTTCGTTGCAAAGCTTGCACAGATTGTTGCAAATGAGAACCCCGCAGACCTCGATGCTCTCGGTGCACTCACATATGAGGACGGCATCACAGTAGAAGCTGCACTTAAGGACAAGATTCTCACAATCGGCGAGAACATGAAGATCAGAAGATTCCAGAGATTTGAGGGCAAGGTTGCAGCATATGTACACGGCGGCGGAAGAATCGGCGTACTCGCTAAGATAGAAGGCGACGACATCGCAGCTACAAAGGAAGTTGCAATGCACATTGCAGCTATCAATCCTCTTTATCTTTCACAGGATGTTGTTCCCGCAGAAGATGTAGAAAAGGAAAAGCACATAATCATTGCACAGATCAAGGAAGACCCCAAGAATGCTTCCAAGCCCGACAACATCATCGAAAAGATGGTTGGCGGAAAGATCAACAAGTTCTACGAGCAGAACTGTCTGCTTGAGCAGGAATTCTGTGTAAACCCCGACTTCAAGGTAGGTAAGTACCTCGAGTCCAAGAGCGTTAAGCTCGTTGACTTCGTTAGATTCGAAAAGGGCGAAGGCCTCGAAAAGAGAGAAGATAACTTTGCAGACGAAGTTGCAAGCATGGTAAAATAAATTAAACTTAATTAAAAAAGCTTGTCAAGAAGGTATACTTTTTGACAAGCTTTTTTGTGTTGTTATAAATTTAGAAGCTTTCGTAAAACACAACTTCTTCTATCGGACGGTAGCTGGAGTGCATATCAAAAGGCTTTGAGTCGGGATGAGGATATCCCATCACAAGAAGTGCATACGGCTCTAAATTTGACGGTATGTTATATGCCTTTCGCATTGCATCGGGGTCAAACGACATTACCCAGCAGGTTCCCACGCCGATTTCATGAGCTTCGAGCATCATATGTGTAGCTACGATGGCGGCATCGACGGGTGCACACATAGCACCGTCATATTTCCGTACCCAGCTTTCATCCTTGTTGTAGCATACAAGCATCGCTGTCGGAGCATCAAAGTGCGACCTTGTTATGTCCCTTAGCTTTGAAACAGACTCAGGTGTATTCATTACCAGTATTCTTTGCGGTTGGTTGTTGCATCCTGTGGGAGCAAGATGCGAGGCTTTGAGTATAAGTTCGATGTGTTCTTTGGTAAGGGGAGTATCGCAGTATTTCCTTACTGAATATCTGGACTCCGCAAGAGTTAAAAAATCCATATTGACCTCCGTTATTTAATGAGTAATTTTATTAAGGACAAAACTAATACAGTTGTTTCGTCCACTATACGATATCCCATATCACACTTGGTATGAATTTTGGGAACATTAGTCCCAAAATTCATAAGGCGTGTGCTACGGGATACCGCATATCGTACGAGCGCACAGCAGAGGGTATTCAATGCGTTGCTTTTTGCGGATTTCAAGTTAAAACAGATGCCTGAAATCCAGCAAAAAACGGAGAAAAATCGCCGAAAATCAATTTCCGCTGCGGTTCGGTGATTTTAGCGGTGCCAAGCTCTGAGTGAGCTTGTCAGCGCGGCTCTGTTTTTTGTGCAGATTTCAGGTAGATGTTCTTGAAATACGCACTTAGAAACGATTGAATATCCTCTGATGATGCACATCGTGAAATTCACCTTTCATAAAACTACTCATAGTATATTATTTTTATTCAGTATAACAGATATCGAAGTAATATTCAATAGAGAAAATTACTCTCTTTGAATTGACTGCTTACTGCATTTGTGTTATAATCATATAGTATTATGGATATTTATGGCTATGTACAACTATCAAAAACAAATACTGACAAACAGAAAGCAGAGGAAACATATGTTTAAAAAATTATTTGCACCAACAGACATGACACAGGGAACACCGTGGAAATGTATAGTATCTTTCACGCTCCCAATGCTTATAGGAAATATTGCACAACAGCTTTACAGTACGGTAGACAGTATAGTAGTCGGAAGATACATAGGAGACAATGCACTGGCAGCGGTAGGAAGCACTATTCCCATACTTAATATGCTGTTAGTGCTGTTTATAGGTATTTCAACAGGTGCGGGAGTTATGGTTTCGCAGTACTTCGGTGCAAAAAACCGCGAGGGTCTTTCCTCGACAATAGGTACAGCTATTACGGTTACGGCGATAGCAAGTGTTTTTCTTATGATTGTTGCCACGCCGTTTATAAGGCCTGTTCTTGAGCTTCTCAATACCCCCGAAACCATACTTGACGGATGCCACAGCTATCTTATGATAAGTCTTTTGGGTATTGCGGGAATGGCATACTACAATATACTGAGCGGAATTTTAAGGGGGATGGGAGACTCGTTTTCTGCACTTGTATATCTTCTTGTAGCTACTGTAATCAACATTGCTTTGGATATATTCTTTGTATCGGTTGTAAGAATGGGAGTTGGGGGAGTTGCACTTGCTACCATTATTGCACAGATTATATCATCTGCACTTTGTATGATAAAGCTTTCCAAAATGAATGAGTTCTTTGATTTTGGTATTCGTTTCTTAAAACCCAAAAAGGAGTATGTAAAAAAGATTATAACACTCGGACTTCCCTCGGGTCTAACTCAGGCAATATTCTCATCAGCGATGATTATAGTGCAGTCTCTTACAAATCAGTTCGGCGAGCTGTTTATTGCGGCAAATGTTGTTATTATGAGAGTTGACGGCTTTGCAATGATGCCAAACTTCTCATTCGGTATGGCACTTACCACATATGCGGGACAGAATGTCGGTGCTGGACTTATGGACAGAGTTACAAAAGGTGCAAAGCAGGGCACATGGGTTGCAGTTATTTGCTCAGCTACAATTACGGCAGTTCTTCTTCTCTTCGGAAGATACCTTATGGAGATTTTTACTACCACAAAAGAGCTTGTGGATATGAGTAATTATCTAATGAAAATTCTTGCGGCAGGATATATCGCAGTTGCCGTAACACAGAGCCTTTCGGGAATTATGAGAGGTGCGGGCGATACAGTTACACCCATGTGGATATCGCTCATCACTACCGTTGTGCTTCGTATCCCCGTAGCTTACGGAATATCATATCTTACTAGAACCCCCTCTCTTCCTTTCGGCAGATGCGAGTGTATACAGATATCGCTTCTTGTAACATGGATAATGGGTGCTGTTATAACAGCTATATTCTACAGAGCAGGAAAATGGAAGAATAAGGCAATAAAATGAGGTACGATTATGTTATCTAATTACCACACACATACGAGTTTTTGCGATGGAAGTAATACTGCAGAGGAAATGGTTGTTTCGGGGGTAGACAAGGGTTTTTCTTCTCTTGGCTTTTCGGGACACGGATATACTGATTTTGACACAAGCTATTGTATGACAGATGAAGATGCATACAGAACGGAAATTCTTCGGCTTAAGGATAAATACAGAGACAAAATACAGATTTATCTTGGCACGGAAGAAGATGCAACTTGCCTTGTTGACAGGGATAAATACGATTATATTATCGGCTCGCTTCACTATTTTAAGATAAATGGAATATATTATTCTGTAGATTTAAGCTATGAAAGTATGCTTGACTGCATAAATCTTATGGGCGGTGATGCCATGGCTCTTGCCGAGAATTACTACAGAGCATTTTGCGATTATATAGTAGTGAGAAAGCCTGATATCATAGGGCATTTTGACCTTTTGACAAAATATGATGAAAAGTATGAACCTTTGTTTTTGGGGAAAAATGAATATAACAGAATTGCCGAAAGGTATCTTAAATATGCAGTATCATCGGGTTGTATTTTTGAGGTCAATACAGGTGCAATATCGCGCGGTTACCGCAAAACGCCGTATCCTTATGTAAATCTTCTTCATATCCTGAAGAAAGAGAATGCACCGATTATTTTGTCCTCGGACAGCCACTCTACAGACGGGCTCGATTGTGCATTTGCGCAAACCAAAGAACTGTTAAAGGATATAGGCTTTAAGGATATATGCACAATGTCAGATGGCAATTTTGTTAAAATAAGTATTTGATAAAGGAATTTGTATGAACAGAAAGCAAATAATATCGGAATTTTTACAAGACAGCAAATATCCACCGCTTAATATTGAAGAAATTATGCTTATGCTGGATATTCCCTTCGACGACAGAGAAGAGCTTATGGATATACTGAGAGAGCTTACAGATGACGGTACTGTTATCAAGACCTCGTCAAAAAAATATGCGTCTCCTCAAAAACTCGGATATCTTACGGGTACAATATCTATGGCAAGGGGAGGATTTGGCTTTTTGCTGTGTCCTGACGGAGATGTGTTCATACCTGCCTCCTCGCTTAAGGGTGCACTTGGAGGAGACAAGGTTATGATAAGCCTTGTGAATGGCTCGTCTGGTGACAAGAGAGAGGGAAGGGTGCTGAGAATCCTTGAGAGAGCATCCGATACGGTTGTGGGTACATTTCAAAGTAACCGCAATTTTGGATTTGTAGTTCCGAGGGGAGACAGATTTCCTCATGATATTTTTGTAAGCAAAAAGAAAACTGCGGGTGCCCGTGACGGCCAGACCGTAGTTGTCAGGATTACCAAGTGGCCCGACCCCAACAAGGGTATACGAAGACCCGAGGGAGAGGTATGCGAAATTCTGGGTTTTGAGAGTCAGAAGGGCGTTGATATGCTTGCTGTAATGCGCTCTCACGGACTTACTCAGGATTTTGACCGCAAGGTTGTGGTGCAGTGCGAGAACCTTGATACAACTATATCCCAAAGCGATATTGATGCCCGAGAGGATTTCAGGGCGCTTAATATAATAACCATTGACGGCAGAGACAGCCGTGATTTTGACGATGCAATAAACATAAGATTTGAGGACGGAATATATACCCTCGGAGTACACATAGCGGATGTTACCCATTATGTTACGGAAAACAGTCCGCTTGATAAGGAGGCAATGAAAAGGGGAACAAGCGTTTACTTCCCCGGAAGTGTTGTACCGATGCTTCCAAAAGTGCTGTCTAACGGCATATGCAGTCTCAATCCGAGGGAGGACAGGCTAACCCTCTCTGTCATATGCAAGATAAACTCAGACGGCGAGATATTGGAGCACAGAATATGCGAGGGCATCATATGCTCAAAGGAGAGAATGACATATGATGATGTTACCGCAATTCTTGAGGGTGACAAGGTTCTTGGCGACAAGTATTCTCATATATATCCTGACCTTTGCCTGATGAAAGACCTTGCGTCAATTCTAAGGGAAAAGAGAATGTCAAAGGGAAGTATAGATTTTAATTTCCCCGAAACCAAGATTGTAACGGATGATAACGGTAAGGTAATTGATGTATACAAATACCGAAACGGAATATCGAATAATATAATAGAGGAATTTATGCTTTGTGCAAACAGGATTGTCTCGGAGGAGTATTTCTGGCTGGATATCCCGTTTGTGTACAGAGTTCACGAAAAGCCCAGCATTGATAAGGTTAAGGCGTTTAACAGCATGGTTTCCTCAATGGGATATAAGCTGTCCTCAACAAGAGAGCCTCATCCGAGTGAATTTGCGCTGATGCTTAATAAAATCAAAGGAAAAAGAGAAGAGCTTATTGTCAGCAAGGCAATGCTCCGTTCTCTTATGAAGGCTAAATACTCTCAGAACTGCCTCGGACACTTCGGACTTAACTTTAAGTATTATTGCCACTTTACATCGCCGATAAGACGGTATCCCGACCTTGCAATACACAGAATTATCAAGGAGCACCTCAGGGGCGGTATAAGCGAAAAACGAAGAAGATATTACGAAAAGTTTGTAGCTCAGGCCTCGCTCAAATCAAGCGAAAGAGAGCTTGTTGCAATGGAAGCACAGCGTGAGGCTGAGGATATAAAGAAGGCAGAATATATGCTCGAAAGAGTGGGTGAGGAGTTTGAAGCGGTTATTTCATCAGTAACGGGCTTTGGCTTGTTTGCCGAGCTGGAAAACGGCATAGAGGGTCTTGTAAGGCTTTCGGATATGAAGGATGACTACTATATATTTGATGAAAAAACCCTTAGTCTCTCGGGTGAGCATACAGGCAGAAGATACCGCATAGGCGACAAGACAGACATCATTGTCCAAGGTGTTGACAAGATAAGCGGCACAATAGATTTTATTCTTAAGCAGTAAGGACGGTTATTATGACAGACAAAGAAAGCATAAAACTTATATCCCAGAACAAGAAAGCATATCACGATTACTTTATTGAGGAAACATACGAATGCGGTATTTCCCTTGCGGGTACGGAGGTAAAATCCGTAAGATTAGGGCAAATTAACTTAAAGGACAGCTTTGCGTCCGTACAAAGCGGAGAGGTTATACTCATCGGCATGCACATAAGCCCTTATGAAAAGGCAAATATCTTTAACAAAGACCCCTTAAGAGAACGCAAACTTCTTATGCACAAGGCGGAAATACGAAGACTCATAGGCAAGGTTAAGGAGGACGGATATTCCCTTATTCCGACCAAGGTTTATCTCAAAGGCTCCAAGGTCAAGGTTGAGCTTGCGCTTGCCAAGGGTAAGAAGCTTTACGATAAGCGAAATTCTATCGCCGAAAAGGAAGCCAAACGCCGTATTGACCGCAAAATAAAAGAATTTAACAGATAGCCATTGGAGGATTATCCGAACCCGCCTCAAAATCAGTATTTTCGGCATCTTTTGGCTTGTCGTCCTCGAAAGGCACAAAGCCTTACTTCGTCCTCCGCACCAAAATCTATCCAAAAATACTTGATTTGGAGGTCGAAGAATTTTAAGATTATCAAAAATTGTTATTATTAAGCCAAAAGCACAGGTAATCCTGACGGATTAGCGAGCATTTTGATGCAAATAAGAGCGATTTTTGTATCTTAAAATCGGAGTTCGGATAGTCCTCCAATGGCTAGCTTAGGCTATAAACCCAAAACCTTACAAAAAACCAAAACAAACCCAAAATAAAATCAAAAAAAGGTTGATTTTGGAAAATGTTTGTGATAGTATATATAAGGTTGGCTTAATGTGCTGACAATACTAAAATTAACATCGAAAGAAGATGAATTTTTATGAGTACATTACTATCAATTTCTATTGCACTTCTGGCAGGACTGCTTATGACAAGGGTATTTAAACCCCTTAAGCTTCCGTCAGTTACTGCATATCTTATTGCAGGTGTCCTTGTAGGACCGTATTGCCTCGGTGCACTCGGTGTTTCGGGACTTGGATTTAATTCCTCGGATGCAGTAAGAAGCCTTTCTCTTATATCAGAGATAGCTCTTGGCTTTATAGCCTTTTCCATAGGTAATGAATTCCGTCTTGATGAACTCAAAAAGACAGGAAAGCAGGCAGTTGTTATAGGTATATTCCAGGCACTCGTCGCCGCTCTCTTTGTGGATGCCGCACTCTTGTGTTTGCACCTTATCATGCCCGAAAAGATTTCTGCCGCACAGGCTATAACTCTCGGTGCCATAGCTACTGCAACAGCGCCTGCCGCTACTCTTATGGTTGTCCGTCAGTACAAGGCAAAGGGACCTCTTACCAGCCTTCTTTTGCCTATTGTTGCACTTGACGATGCGGTGGGACTTATTGTGTTTGCGGTATCATTTGGTATTGCCAAAACCATAGTAGAGGGAAATCTCGATATGATTTCCATACTTGTCAACCCTGCTATAGAGATTGTACTTTCTTTGGGACTTGGTGCTGTTATGGGATGGATACTGACACAGCTTGAAAGATTTTTTAATTCCAATACAAACAGACTCAATCTTACAATAGCTTTTGTCTTCCTTACGGTATCTCTTGCGATGACAGACTTCCATATAGGTCCTGTACATATAAGCTTTTCCTCGCTCCTTGTATGTATGATGCTGGGTACGATTTTCTGCAACACATGTTCGCTTTCGCATGACCTTATGGCAGCATCGGACAAATGGACATCTCCGCTTTTTGCTCTGTTCTTTGTAATCAGCGGTGCGGAGCTTGAGCTAGGTGTATTTACGGATGTTGCAATAGTCGGAATAGGTGTTGTGTATATCCTGTTCCGTTCGTTTGGTAAGTATTTCGGTTCTCTTTTCAGTGCAAAGGCTGTAAAATGCGAACCGAACATATGCAAATATCTTGGTATTACACTTCTTCCGCAGGCAGGCGTTGCTCTCGGTATGACAATTACCGCAATGCAGCTTGGCGAGCAGGGAAATCTTATACGCAATATAACTCTGTTTGCGGTACTCATATATGAATTGGTAGGTCCTCTCCTTACAAGACAGGCACTTACTGCTGCAGGCGATATTCAGCCCATTCCCCATGAGGTTAAGATGCGCCGTCACATTAAGCTTGAGGAAGCAAAAAATAATAAGTAAGGTATATATATGAACGAATTAGGACAAAAAATAGGAATATCCTTTAAGTATATAAAGTCGCTTTTTAAGTGGCTTATACTGGCGGCAGTTGTCGGTGTTATCGGCGGTGTTGTCGGAAGCTGGTTTCATAAGAGTATAGATGCCGTAACATATCTCCGAGGGCAGAATCAATGGATTATTTATCTTCTTCCGCTCGGGGGACTATCTATTGCACTTCTGTATTCTCTTTGCAGGAAATTTGGCAGAATGGATACCAACAGAATTTTAGACAGCGTAAGCGGAAATGAGAAGGTTCCTTTTGTGCTTCTTCCGCTGATATTTATAAGCTCTGTAATCACCCACCTTGTCGGAGGTTCGGCAGGCAGAGAGGGAGCGGCGCTTCAGCTCGGGGGTGCAATAGGCTATCGTATAGGAAAAAGCGTAAAGCTTGCCTATGATGATATGCATATTGTGGTTATGACGGGAATGAGTGCGGTGTTTACGGCACTTTTCGGTACACCCATTACCGCATGCATTTTTGCAATAGAGGTAACAAGTGTCGGTGTTATGCAGTACAGTGCTCTTTTCCCCTGCATAGTATCATCTATGACGGCATACACGGTTGCTATGGGAATGGGTATAGAGGCTGTGTCTTTTGCCCCCGTGATTATAGGCAGTGTTTCGCCCGTAATGACGCTCAAAATAGTACTTCTTGCGGTGATGTGTGCTCTCGTAAGCATAATCTTTTGCACATCGGTAAAGACATTTGAACGCTATGGAAAAAGGTTCATACCCAATGCGTATCTCCGTGCAGTATCGGGCGGTGCAATAATTCTGGCGCTCACGCTGTTAGTCGGAACATACGACTACAACGGTGCGGGTATGAATGTGATAGAAAGAGCACTAAGCGGAAATGCAAGATACGAGGCGTTTATCCTAAAGATACTTTTTACTGCAATAACAATTGCATCGGGCTTCAAGGGAGGAGAGATTGTTCCTGCGTTTTTTGTAGGCTCTACCTTTGGCTGTGTTTTTGCATCAGTAATCGGAATGAATTCCGAAGTCGGTGCGGCAATAGGCTTTATAGCACTGTTTTGCGGAGTGGTAAACTGCCCCCTGGCATCCATTATGCTTGCTCTTGAGGTGTTTGGCTCAGACTCCATCGTCATGTTTGCGCTTGTGTGTGCAATAAGCTACATGATGTCGGGAAATTACGGACTTTACAAAAGTCAGAAAATCGTATATTCAAAGCTTAATTTTGAAAAAGTAGATATAAATGCACTCTGAAATCAGAGTATAATTTTGCAAGGCAAAATTATACTCTTTTTTTTATATGATTGTAGACAAAACGATTTTTTTGTGTTATTATATAAATTAGATTTTTGGACCTAAAAATAATATAAAGGGTGACATTTATGGATTACAAAAAACTTGCGCAGTTGCTTTTTCCTCATATAGACAAGGAGCCTGCAGATTACGAGGAGATTTATCCTCCAAGAAACCTTGAAAGCGAGGTTAAGATTACACGCTTTGCACCGAGTCCCACAGGCTTTTTGCATATAGGCGGACTTTTTGCGTCTCTCATATCAGAGAGAATAGCACACCAGAGCGGAGGTAAATTTATTCTTCGTATAGAGGACACCGACAAGAAGCGTGAGGTAGACAGCGGTGTGGATAAAATACTCGAAGGTCTTAAGTCCTTTGGTATACAGATAGACGAGGGATTTGTTGACTTTGATAAGGAAATTGGCGATTACGGTCCCTACAAGCAGAGCGAGAGAGCGGCAATATATCAGTGCTTTGCAAAGTCTCTTGTAGAAAAGGGACTTGCATATCCTTGCTTCTGCACAGAGGAAACAATTGCCGATATAAGACTGAAACAGGAGGAACAAAAACTTCTTCCCGGTTACTACGGCGAATTTGCCAAGTGCCGAAATCTCTCTTATGAGGATATAGAAACGGCAATAAATGAGGACAAGCCCTATGTAATAAGACTCAAATCGCCCGGAAGCGAGGATAAGAGAATATCCTACAAGGACGGTATAAGAGGCAAGATAGAGCTTCCCGAAAATATAGTAGATGTAGTAATACTCAAGTCAGACGGCATACCCACATATCACTTTGCACATGTTGTTGATGATTACCTTATGGGCACAACCAATGTAATAAGAGGCGATGAGTGGATATCCTCAGTTCCCATACATCTGCAGATGTTCTCTCTTCTTGGCATCAAGCCCCCCAAGTATGCACACATAGCTCCTATAATGAAGGAGGATGAGGGCGGCAAAAGAAAGATTTCCAAGCGTAAGGATCCCGAAGCCGCAGTTACATGGTACAGCGATGAGGGTTACCCTGTAGAGGGAGTTATAGAATATTTGTTAAACCTTGCCAACTACACATTCGAAGATTTCCGCCGTGCGAATAAGAATGCACATTGGACAGACTTTAAGCTGGAAATGAACAAAATGAGTAACTCAGGAGCACTCTTTGACCTCATTAAGCTCGCGGATATTTGCAAGAATAAAATTGGCTCTTATACAGCAGAGAAAGTTTATGAGCTTGCATCAGAATGGGCGGAGAAATATGACACAGAATTCTATAATCTGCTTACAAGAGACAGAGATTACTCTGTTACAATGTTTAGCTTTGACAGAAATCCCGATAAGCCCCGTAAGGACATAGGCAAGTGGTCAGAGGTAAGAGACGCATTTTCGTTTATGTTTGATGAGCTTTTTAATGGCACATACGACGAAATATCCAATGTTTCAAAAGAAGATATAATCAGGCTTCTTAATGATTATACCGAAATGTATGATGAAAATGCAGACAGCAGTCTCTGGTTTGATACCCTCAAGGACCTCTCCGAGAAAAACGGATTTGCAAGAGAGGTTAAGGAATACAAAAACAATCCCGACAGCTACAAGGGACATGTCGGAGATGTAAGCAATGTAATAAGAGTAGCGGTTACAGGCAGAACCAAATCTCCCGACCTCTATTCCATAATGAAAGCCCTGGGATGCGATAGGGTACTTGCAAGAATATCAGCATATAAAGGAGCGATAAGCTAATGGACGCACCAATATCCAATTTTATACATGATGCTATAGACAAAGATTTAGCAGAAAAGGTATATGACAAGGTACAGACAAGATTTCCGCCCGAACCTAACGGATATCTTCATATAGGACATGTAAAGGCTATAAACATAGATTTTTCTACCGCCAAAAAGTACGGCGGAACCTGCAACCTTAGACTTGACGATACCAATCCTACCAAAGAGGATGTAGAATATGTTGACTCTATAATGGAGGATATCAAGTGGCTCGGCTTTAACTGGGACAATGTATACTATGCTTCGGATTACTTCCCCGAGATATATGAATGTGCAATCAAGCTCATAAAGAAGGGTCTTGCATATGTAGACGACCTTACCGCAGATGAGATAAGAGAGTACAGAGGAACTCTTACAGAGCCTGGTAAGGAAAGCCCGTACCGCAACAGAAGCGTGGAAGAAAATCTTGAGCTTTTTAAGAGAATGACAGACGGAGAGTTCGAGACAGGCTCAAGAGTCCTCAGGGCAAAGATAGATATGTCCTCGGGAAACATGAATATGAGAGACCCTGTAATATACAGAGTTCTTCATGCTACCCATCACAGAACAGGGGACAAGTGGTGTGTTTATCCGATGTATGACTTTGCACACCCCATATCCGATACTGCAGAGGGAGTAACACATTCTTTGTGTTCTCTGGAATTTGAGGATCACAGACCGCTCTATGACTGGTTCCTTAAGGCTTGCGACTATTCCGTTCCCTCAAGACAGATAGAATTTGCCCGCCTTAACCTTACAAACACCCTTACAAGTAAGAGAAAATGCTTAAAGCTTGTTAAGGACGGCATAGTGGACGGCTGGGACGACCCCAGAATGTCAACCATATGCGGTATGAGAAGAAAGGGCTATCCGCCCGAGGCACTTATTGACTTTGTGGAGAGAATAGGTGTAGCCAAGGCATTCAGCGTAATCGACTACCAGATGCTTGAGCACTGCGTAAGAGAAAACTTAAATATGAATGCACCTCGTGCAATGGCGGTTCTAAATCCCTTAAAGGTTACAATCAAAAATTATGAAGAGGGCAAAAGCGAGAGGCTTCCTGTGGATATCAACCCCAATGATGAAAATGCAGGAACAAAGGAAATAACATTCTCACGAAACATATATATAGAAAAGGACGACTTTATGGAAGTTCCCGTAAAGGGCTACAAAAGACTTACACCCGACAATGAGGTTCGTCTCAAGGGTGCATATTTCATAAAGGTAGATGAGATAGTAAAGGACGAAAACGGTGAGGTTACAGAGCTTATCTGTACCTATGACCCTGCATCAAAGGGCGGAAATTCCCCCGACGGCAGAAAGGTAAAAGGAACTATCCAATGGGTAGATGCAAACAACTGCCTTGATGCTACCGTCAATATGTATGACAAGCTTTTCCTTACATCAAATCCCGGAGAGCTTGAGGACTATCTTGATAACTTAAATCCCGATTCTCTTAAGGTTCTTGAGCATTGCAAGATAGATGCGGACCTCTCTGATGCACAGCCTGGAGAGTGCTTCCAGTTTATGAGAAACGGCTACTTTACGGTAGATAAGTATTCCACAGAGGAAAATGTGGTGTTTAACCTTACGGCAACACTAAAGGATTCATTTAAAATAGTTTAAATAAAATCGGTTGTTAAAAAGTTGTGGCTTTTTAACAACCGATTTGCTTTATTTAATAAACCTGTTTAATATATATTCATGTGCCTTGTTTTCCAAGGTGTCATCAATTGGCTCAAGTATAGCATCGGGGTATTTTTTCTTAAGGGCTTTTTTGATTATATAATCCGCGAGAAGCGGATTTTTTGGAAGTATTGGTCCGTGAATGTGTGTGCCGATAAGATTTTTGTATAAGATACCCTCTTTTTTTGCAGAGCCGTTTGAATACTTAATTTCGCCCAAGGCTTCCATGCCTTCTGTATTTACAGAAGTGCTTCGGTTTTCAAAGCCTACTATATCAAATCCAAGAGAAGAGGTTATGATGATATTTCCAAATATTCTCTTTGATGCTTTTTGAGAAGAAGCCTCAATAAGTCCAAGACCCTTATGCGTTTTGCCCTCGGCAAAAAATGATTTGCAGATTATTTCGTATCCTGAGCATACGGCAAGCATTACACCGCCGTTTTCTATATGTTCCGAAAGGGCATCTTTTTTGTCACATAGATGTTTTGATACAAGTATCTGATTTCTTTCTGTTCCTCCGCCAAGATATATTATATCAGCATTTTTGATATCTGTATCTTCATCAGTATAACAGATTTTTGCATCTATTCCTCTTTCTTCCAGTCTGTGCTTAAGTGCTGATATATTTCCCTTGTCACCGTAGTGGCTCAGCATCTTTGGATACAAGCATGCAATTTGCAATTCCATTTATTTGTCCTCCAGATTTTTTAGAATGTTCTGCGTGTCAAAGAGAACTGTGTAGTTGACAAGAAGATAACATACCTCGCTGTCCTTTGATACAAATTCCTTTATACTGTCCTGAGTTATTTTAAGCATTTCTATGTTTTCAAAACCGCTGTATTTAAGCCTTAGTGCAACATCGTACATTCTCTCGCCCGATACGGCAAGGTTTTTTACATTTGCACTATTAAGAATATCCGTATCAACATCCCACAGCCATGATATATCCGTTCCGTCAGATGCCATATCATTTACTGCAATCAGCACGCTTTTGCTTCTCTTATCCTCGCATACTGTCGATATCGCCTGATTAAAGCCTGCGGGATTTTTTGCAAGATTAAGAATTACGGTTTTTCCATCTACTGTAAATGCTTCCATTCTGCCAAGCTGAGGCCTATATGCATCAAAAGACCTTATCGCATCCTCAAATGTTCCGCCAAGGCTTTCATATACCGCAAAGGAAGCGAGAATGTTGTAGATATTATAGAAGCCTCTGTAATTAACATTCAACTTATACTGTCTGCCCTTGCAGCTGAGAACGCATTTGATAGAGTCGGATGTGTCCACTCTTGTTGCACTGTAGTGCGGATTGGGTCTTTTGAATTCGCATCGGGGGCAGGAGTATTTGCCAAGCTGATTGTAATGACGGTATTCATAATCAAGCTCTGTGCCGCATACGGGACAAAGCTGAAGCTCGTTGTCGCTGTCCTTCATAACTTCTTCACTTACACCGTAGTATACGGCGTTATTGTCTATTCCGAATTTTGTTAAGAACGGGTCATCGGCATTGAGTACCAAGGTGGCGTCGGGAACCTTTTTGATAGCTTCCATGAGGAGCTTTGATGTACCCTCAACATCGCCGTACCTGTCCATCTGGTCACGGAAAAGATTGGTTATTACTATTTTATTGGGGTTTATGTGATTAACAATGTGTCTAAGGCTTGCCTCGTCACATTCAATTGAGGCATAGTCTGCATCGAGCTTTCCGAAAACAGATGCCCTGCTTATAAATGCACATGCAACACCCGGGAGCATATTTGCACCGACATTATTGCAAACCACCCTTTTCCCTGCATCTGTAAGGAGGGAATATATGAGGTTGTTTGTAGTTGTTTTGCCATTTGTTCCGCAAACGAGGATTATCTCTTCCTTTACCTTGGATGCAAGGGTCTTAAGAAGAGAGGGGGAAATTTTCATTGCAATGCTTCCGGGAGCCGAAGAGCCTTTTTTGCCCATAAGCTGACCGAGCCTTACAAGAAGCTTGCAGGATATTATTGCTATTATATTTCGTAATGCTGTCATATACACACCTCAGACATTGAGTTTAAGATCGGAGTCCTTTATAAGTCCGAGCTTCTTAAATGGCTTTGCAATCAGCCATGTAAGTAATGCAGGCAGAACAAAGCAGAGAAGAAGACATACCAGAATATCATTTACGCTTAAGTTTTTTGCACTGAGTACGCCTATCGGTCCTACAAGACCGCAGGTTCCCATGCCCGAAGCAATTGCAACAGGATTTTCCATGCGGAAAACAAATGCAGAAAGAGCACCTGTTATTGCAGATGTGATTATCGGGGGGATCCATATTATCGGCTTTCTTACGATGTTGCCCATCTGGAGCATGCTTGTTCCGAGTCCCTGTGCAATGAGACCGCCCCATCCGTTTGCCGCAAAGCTCATTACCGCAAAGCCTACCATCTGTGCACAGCAGCCTGCAGTAGCTGCACCGCCTGCAATTCCTGTAAGGGAGAGCATTGCACATATTGCCGCAGAGCTTATGGGGAGTGTAAGGCATATACCCACAACAACAGATACAAGTGCACCCATAAGAAGAGGCTGAAGCTCTGTAAATGTCATTATCATTGTGCCGAGATAGGTCATTGCCTTGGATATTGCAGGACCTACAAGGAGCGATACACCCACACCGATTGCGATAGTAACTGTAGGTGTTATTATTATATCAATCTTTGTTGATTTATAAACAAGCTTACCGAGTTCACACGAAATAAGTACGGCTACATATGTACCGAGAGGACCGCCGAGTGCATTCCCCGCAGTACCTACTGCACAAAGCGAAAACAGTAATAGTCCCTGTGCACCAAGTGAGGAACCGATTGCCATAGCCATTGCAGGACCTTGCGAGAGGGTAGCGTATTCCTTCATTTTAAGAAGAAATTCCTTTATCGCAGCATTTGACACATAATCAGAAATTGTGCCAAAAATCGTGCCAATCAAAAGGGAAGCAAACAGACCCAGAGCCATAGCTCCGAGTGCATCAATGAAGTATTTTTTGGGTGAAAGGGAAATCCCCTTTTTCTGAATGTAACTCATAGTGACCTCCAAATATGTTTTATTTTACTATTATACACCAAATAATAAATGATTTCAATATCTTATGAGTTGTTTTTGGGAAAAATAAGGGAACAATAATTTGTAATACAGAAAAATTTTTATATTTTTTTGCCAACCAAACATTAAAATGAAATATTTATTCCAATGTTAGAAAATGAAGAAAATTATTCGGGATTTTTTAAGATATCTTTACTTTTTTTGGCATTTTCTGTATAATTCAAATCATTAGGGGGGTGCTTTTATGGATAATATAGATTATCAGATTTTGTCGTGTCTCAAGGAGAATTCAAGGGAAAATGCTACCAATATAGGTAATAAAATCAACTTGTCAACCTCTGCGGTAATAGAAAGAATAAAAAAACTGGAAAACTCAGGTGTTATAGAGCAGTATACAACACTTGTAAATCAGAGTGCTCTCGGAAGAGAGCTTATGGCATTTATATATGTGAGTCTGGAACATCCCAAATACTATGAGGGATTTGTTGAGCTTATAAACGAAAATCCGTCTGTTGCGGAGTGCTATTATATCGCAGGAGACTTTGACTTCATATTAAAAGTTGTAACCAAAACGGGCAAAATGCTCGAAGAAATATTAAATTATATCAAATTCATAAGCGGAGTATCGCTTACAAGAACATCTGTCGTTCTTTCTACAAACAAAAGGGATGTGTGTCTGCTCCCCGACAAAGAATGTGATTTGGATAAATAATTAAGAGGAGAAATCATTACATGGAAATAATCGAAAATATCAACTCGTTAATCAATGACATTGTATGGGGACCCGTTATGCTTGGATTTTTGATAGCAATGGGATTGTTTTTGTCACTAAAGAGCGGATTTCTGCAGTTTTCTAAATTCGGCTATATGCTCAAAAATACCCTTCTGTCAATGTTTTCAAAAAACCAACATAACAAGGACTCATCGGGAGTAAGTCCCTTTCAGGCGGTTTCTACCGCTATGGCGGGAACCATCGGCACAGGAAGTATAGCAGGTCTTGCTACGGCAATTGTAACGGGCGGACCGGGAGCTGTTTTCTGGATGTGGATAAGCGCTCTTCTCGGTATGGTTACCAAATATGCGGAAATCGTGCTTTCCATTCACTACAGAGAGAAGAACGACAGGGGTGAGTGGATAGGCGGTCCAATGTACTATATCAAAAACGGTCTCGGAATTAAGTGGCTTGCAATTCTCTTTTCAGTATTTGCGATGCTTGCTTGTCTTGGTACGGGCAATGCAACTCAGTCAAACTCTATCGCAATGGCACTTAACAGCACAATGGGGGTTGCACCGTGGATTACAGGCATTGTACTGTGTGTTATCGCAGGGTGTGTAATACTCGGCGGTATGAGAAGGATAGCATCCGTCAACGAAAAGCTTGTTCCATTTATGGCTGTATTTTTTGTTATTTGCTCGCTTGTTGCACTTGTAATAAATATAGAAAAAATTCCCGAGGCATTTAGTCTTATATTTAGAGAAGCATTTAACTTCCGTTCTGCCGCAGGGGGAGTGGCAGGCTACGGTATTCTTACCGCTATGCATTACGGATTTTCAAGAGGTGTTTTTTCCAACGAGGCGGGTCTTGGCAGTGCGCCGATAGCACATGCGGCATCAAGTACAAAGGACCCTGTAAAGCAAGGTCTTTGGGGAATGTTTGAGGTCTTTTTTACAACAATTATTATATGTACGCTTTCTGCATTGGTGGTGCTGACATCGGGCTTATGGAGTACAGGAGAGTATCAGGGAGCATCACTCAGTATTGCGGCATTTAATTCTATTCTTCCCGGAGTAGGCGGTATCGGTATTACACTTTCAACTGTGTTTTTTGCGCTGTCTACAATTCTTGGATGGGCATATTACGGAGAGGTAGCGATTCACTATCTTTTTGGCAGAAATAAAAAGGCTGTCACAATATACAGATACATATATGTACTGTTTGTGTTTATAGGAACTGTCGGCAGTCTGGACCTCATATGGAGTATATCGGAGACAATGAACGGCCTTATGATTATACCGAATATGATAGGTGTTGTGGGACTTTACAAGGTGGTAATTAAGCTTACCAAGGAACATTTTAATAAAAATAAATAACACAAAGGCGTCTGTACAAAAACACAGAATAAGGGATTGCAAAAAATGCAATCCCTTTAACTTATATTTTGGAAATATCAGGACACATTAACCTGTTATTTCTCTGCATCCCGCTATACATGAAATGAGACATGCAGATGCGGTTATAATCAGCGAGAAAAAGAAAATCAAAAGTCCTGTTATAATTGCTCCTGCAATACTTGTGGCAACAAATGTGATGCCAAGAAGAATTACAGCTGTCAAAACTGTGCCGAGAATTCCAAGGAGCAGGGTCCGTATCGAAGAGCACAGACATTGCTGGCCTGAGCTTTTTCTGATATACGGAGAGGCAATTAGCGTTGCAAGAAGATATACAACAGCTATGCCAAAGAGCACCCAAAGGAATACGGGAGTTACTGTTATGGTTGCGGTTATCCGAAGAACCGTAGCTACAACTCCCAATATCACTCCTGCAATGACGGCAAGAGCGGTGCAGTTGTTGGTGCAATTGCAGTTAGTCATAATTTTCACCTCCGTTAACAGTATATGTGTCTATACCGCGGAGTGTGAAAAAGTACATTTATTATTTCAACTCTCCAGGCAGAGCCTTGCTTTCTTCTATTATGTATTCTGCAACGCCTGTCCTGTAGTTTGAGGTACCTGCTTTATTCCTGGCAAGTCTGCACAAAGTATAACTGCTTTCTTTCCCGAAACCTCAAGCGACATTCCGTTGATTTCCAGATCATCGAGAACGCCGTCTTCAATACGGTCGATAAAGTATCCTGAGATACCTATTCACATCATCGGAGTGATGTTTAGTCTCGAAAAACCTAGTGTGACAGGACTCGAACCAACATTGGTTTCACATGACAATTTTACCCGAAACTGCAGTAAATTCCTTGAAAATACGACAGTATTATCTTCGTAATTTACTTTGTTTCACCCAAAATTGTCTATGTGAAACTGCT
>JAZSFO010000075.1:0-4029 GCA_045532255.1 Clostridia bacterium
TTCCAACTGTTTTTTAAAGTCCTTGTAATACAGGGCTTGTTTGCCATACACTTTTTTTGTTCCTTAAAATTTATTTAGAAACTTTTCAAAAAACTCTTGACTTTTAATAGTTAGTCACCTCCGTCAGCCTATAAACATAGATATAAGATAACCTGCAAGTCCGCTTATGCCGGCGGTAATACCCGTATTTACAATATGCTCATATCTCTTTACGGGTTTTTGCTCTATGTTATCCACACGCCCGAGAACATTTGCAAAATCGCTCCTCATCTCTCTCATCTCCGAAGCAAGAGAGTGTATGGAATCTGCAAGATGCTCTATCCTGTCTATTCTGTGATGTGCAGACTTAATACTGGATTCCGCAGTAGCTATCCTCTCCCATATTTCTTTTTGTTCCAAGAAGACACCCCCCTACTTCATAATATCGGATACCCTGAGCATTACAACAAGGCACCATATCCTTGTGTCGTCAAGATTGAGATTCCCATTGGTATCACCCTTTATATAACCTTTTTCCACTGCAAGTTTTACATAAGGCTGTGCCCAGAAGGGACAGTCCTCAGTTTTATTATACATTTTTTCTTCCTCCTTTTCACTGGGTGCTACAATCAGATAGTCAGGTCTGCCGTAGCCTGCTATCATGCTATAATCGTGTCTGTATCTTTTCTTTGCAACAGCACCGCCGTTTGCGGAAAGTCCGCTTTCAAACGACGTGTTCCCCTCTACCGTATACACATAGGTGCTGTCTCTATCATACACAAGTCCCGTGTGGCATATATTACCGCTCTTGTCCTTAAAGAAAATGATATCCCCTTTTTGTGCGGATGTGTGCCATCTTGAATTGTTCTTGAAATATCCTGCAGATGTAGGCGTATATGCCGACCAGCCGTAAATAAGCTCTTTTGCCTTAATTCCGTAAGCCATCACCATGCACCAGTCTACAAAGGTATCGCACCATGGATGTCCGTTTGCATATATGCCTGCATGATATTTGCTCATCTCAAGAGCATACTTCGTATAGTTTCCATTACCTGCATTGGCAGTTTTGCTGTACAGACTGTCGGGACTTGCCTTTTCCAGATATTCGACCTCGCCAAGTGCAATTTTCAGTACTCTGTCTATTTTTCATCATCCTTTCTGTCGTTTTTGTCCGCAAATATCCTCTTGAGACAAAGCATAAGAAGCTCACCGCCGAATACTGCATGATTTGCGGTAAGAAGCCCCGTGACCAAAAATGAATTACGGCTGGCTATCCTCATAGACCAAAGCTGTATTGCAAATATCTCAAGAACACAAAAAATGACAATGATTTTGCTGAATTTGTGCTTATACATTGGGTCCTCCGCTAAGGTTTTTGCGTATTGCCTTTAGTCTGTATGCAGACGGGCTTAAGGGTGCATATGATGTTTTGCGGTCTTTTGGCTTATCCGAAATTTCCTCAGGCGTTTCGCTCACATCGCCGTATGCTCTCTTTACAAGCTCGGAAAGTCTGCTGTTTTGCTCCATAAGATACCTTGCCTGTTCATGCAGACGGCTATTTTCCTTAACTTGTTCTATTACATTTGCCTTGCCGTCAAAGTCCATCATCTCAAGGCATATCAATGCACTTGTTGCGGAATTGGGATTGAAAAGTCCTGCTCCGTAAAGCTCCTTGGCAAGCTCGTTTTGTGCGGTTTTTGTAAACGGGCTGCTCTTCTGGCTTGTAACACAGACATCGAAAATCGCTCTTTTGTTCGCAAGGCCTTCGCCAAGCATAGCACGGTCAAACTCTATAAACCTTACATTTCTGTTCTTGTCAAGCACACGGAAGCTTCTTTGCTCCTCATAAAACTGCGATATGAGTTCAATTATAAAGTAATTGATAGAACGGAATGCCCTGTATGAGCCCTTTATCATATCTCTGGAAAGCTTGCTTCCTGCCTCCTGAAGAGCCGCAATGGCACTTGCCGCCGTAACTCCCGACACAGTTCCGCCGTGCGAAACATCCATATTACCGCTTGTTTCCTTGAGTTCGTCTATCTTTTGATTAAGAAGAGACACTATGCCCGAATCAAGCTGAGATACAGAAATTTCTCTTAGGTTTCTGTCGTCTATGTTTCCTGCCACATGGACAAATTCCTTTGTCCAATCGGCAAACTCATCCTCGTTAACACCGCTGTTATCAGAAATAAAGAATCTGCGTTTTCCTGCCTGAAGAGCATTGCGGATAATTATCTGGTTGAGCTTGTCTATGTACATCTGTACATCCTTCATGATATCAATAAAACCAAATCCGCACGGGGTTCCCTCTTCTATAAACAATGGGTCAAAGACAAAGGGATATTTTCCGTGATTATAGTATCCCCTTTCGGAGTATAGAGGGTCATTCTCGGATGCATAGAGAACATGCTCGCCCACATACTTGCAATAATGGAGCACGCATCTTCCCCTGTCCGACTTCTTGTAATACCAGTCTACAACTGCACTTTTGCCCGCGGTGTCAACCTCATCGTCATAAAGATACTTTGCAACATCTATTCCGCCAGAATGAAGCTTGCCCTTAAGCTCAGGGTACATATCCTCAAGAATATCGGTATCAACCAGCTCGACAGTAAAGAGATTTCTGCTGTCCTGTATATCCTTGATACCTCCCTCCCAGAAGATATTGAGAATATCTATCTGCCTTATATCAATGTCGCCAAGACCGTCGCAGAGAGAACTGTTCCAGAAAACTCCGTAACAGCCTGTTCCGTTTTTGAGCTTGTACCACCACACATCCGAATATGTCTCCTCAAAATTGTTATACTCGAGAACCGTCGGTATGATTTCGGATAGTATTCCTGCTGCCTCAACATCGTCTCTGTCTCTGGGAAGTATATTCGGCTCGGGATAGTTATCCATAACATCTGCATGCTTATTGGCTATGCTGTTAAAAAGCCATGCCGATGCAGGTTCGGGATCCTGACTCGACTTACGGCGAATGAGATCCCAATGACGCATTTTCCACCACTGTTCATTTTCGACAATTCTCTTTTCCAGATTTGCCTTGGACCTTTTGTACCTTCCAAGTATCTGTGTTGCCTCAAGAATTCTCTCTTTGCCAATCGGCGGAACATATACGATTGCTTCTTCATTTACAATATCCATATTTTCCTCCTTTTTGTTTTTTGAAGATGTCTTGTGAGACTTAGTCTCATATACATTGTACTTCGTTTGTACTACACTTTTCGCCTACAAAAAAGCGAGGATGTAAAATTTTTACATCCTCGCATCGAATTTTTATTATTCTTATTTTTGTATATTATTAAAATATGATATTGCATAGTCTGCAATAATCGGTGTTATATCCTTTGGCCTTACATCTGTTGTATTAACACAAAGATGATATGCTTCCTTTCTTCCCCACTTGATATGAGATATAACATCTCTGTGGCGTGATCTTACCTTGTCTATGGAATTTATTTTCTTTCGCATCATACGGTCTGTTGTTTTGTCGCCGTATTCCATACGCTCCTTGCATCTTGCAAGCTTGGACTCCATATCCGCATATATAAAGAGATTAAATGGATTATAATCGCTCAGTACAACATCAGCACAACGGCCTACTATGATGCAATCCTTGCCTTTTTTTGCAATTTCGTTAAGTGCCTTTTGCTCCGCTACGATAATTCTTGTGGAATTATCCCAGTGTGTATGAGGATAGTACAGGGTTCTGCCGTATGTAAGGTGATATCCGGCAGAAAAGCCGTGCTCACCCATTCTTTCTACATATTTTTCATCAAAGTTTCCTATCCTGGCAACCTCTGTTATAATCTCTCTGTCGTAGTAATCAAAACCCAGAATGTCAGCAAGTCTCTTTCCTATCTCTCTGCCACCGCTTCCGAATTCACGGCTTATTGTAATTATTCTCATAGTTTAATCCATTCCTTTCGCTTCGCTCAAGGCACAAACAAGTAATGAAAATGTTGCACCTTGTCTCCTTTTGTGTTATAATCTTTTTACGGAATAGCAATATACTACAGAGCACGAGAGGAGAAGTGGCGAATTTAT
>JAZSFO010000072.1:0-9830 GCA_045532255.1 Clostridia bacterium
ATCGGGGAGGAGGAAACCAGAATGGGTAGAAGAAAAAAAGATAGTGCTACTGTTCCAGTTACTGATGTTACTAATACAGAAGAAGTTAAAGCTGCTGAAGATGTTGTTAAAACAGATAAGATTGACAACAAAAAGGTAGCAAGTGAATTAGTTGGAGAGCAGTTACTTAAAGCTACCATTGATGAAGCTGATTATGATATTTTAAAGGCAATTTCTAAAAAATATTGGATTATTACTAATTTAAAATTGCTTGAAAATTGTCAGATTCAAGTTTGTGTAGCTTACGGGAAAACCGTAGTACAAGGTAAAGTAATTGTTCCTGCTGATTTTGATACTTCTAATAGTGTGTTGCTTGAAGTAGCAGATAATTTTAGTAGAAAAGTTTAATGGAATGTAGAAAAGGTGGCTGGTGGTATTGGTTGGTGGCTATAAATGAAAAGACTAAAGCTGTGTAGTGCAGTTTTAGTCTTTTTTTGTTGTATTCAGCACAGGTTTTATAAAACAACAAACATAAATTATAAAATAAAATACATTTTTTATAAAATTGCCGGACAGATTTTATAAAAAATCAGTAGTTGACTTTTACCTTTCGGCAACCATCTCTTTGTAATTTACAACAAACACAAAATGGTTTTGTAGCGAAATCTCAACGAAAAAATCTTTTCCACAGAAAAATAGTTTTATAGGAAGTCAAGTAAATTCTTGACATTTGCTCCTTAAGATACTATAATTATAATGTTATATACTTATACTATATAAGGAGGTTATATCAATGGTTAAAATTACACTGCGCGGTACTGATATTAAGGAGTTTGAAAACGACACCACAATCTACGAAGCAGCAAAATCAATCAGCGATTCATTGGCAAGAGCCGCACTCGGCGGCATTGTGGATGGCGAGGTAAAAGAACTCACCTTCGGGTTAGACAAGGACTGCGATTTAGATATTATTACCTTTGAACACGAAGAGGGAAAGAAAATTCTCCGTCACACAGCATCTCATGTAATGGCACAGGCTGTAAAGAGACTCTACCCCAACACCAAGCTCGCTATCGGTCCTGCAATCGATGACGGCTTCTACTATGACTTTGATACAGAAACAAACTTTACTACAGATGACCTTGCAAAAATAGAAGCAGAAATGAAGAAGATTGTCAAAGAGAGAATCCGTCTGGAAAGATTTACTCTCCCAAAGGATGAAGCTATAAAAATGCTCTCCTACAAAGGCGAAAGCTACAAGGTTGAGCTTGTAGAAGAACTTGATGACAATGAAGAAATATCCTTCTACAAGCAGGGTGATTTTACTGACCTCTGCGCAGGCCCCCACGCATTTGACACAAGTGTTGTCAAGGCGTTTAAGCTCCTTTCCGTAACAGGTGCATACTGGAGAGGAAATGAGAAAAACAAGATGCTCCAGAGAATATATGCTACCGCATTTCCTACAAAGGATGAGTTAAACGAGCACCTTGCAAAGCTTGAAGAAGCAAGAAAGAGAGACCACAACAAGCTCGGAAGAGAGCTTGAATACTTTACAACAGTTGACCTTATCGGTCAGGGTCTTCCCATTCTTCTTCCCAAGGGTGCAAAGGTTATTCAGATTCTGCAGAGATTTGTTGAGGATACCGAAGCAAAGCTCGGCTGGCAGATGACAAAGACTCCCCTTATGGCAAAGAGCGACCTTTACAAGCTCTCAGGACATTGGGATCACTATAAGGACGGTATGTTCGTTATGGGCGATGAAGAAACCGACAAAGAGGTATTTGCTCTGCGTCCTATGACCTGTCCGTTCCAGTATCAGGCGTACCTTAACAAAATGAGAAGCTACAGAGACCTACCCCTCCGTTACAGCGAAACAAGTACCCTTTTCCGTAACGAATCATCGGGAGAAATGCACGGTCTTATCAGAGTAAGACAGTTTACAATAAGCGAAGGACATCTTATGTGTACTCCCGAGCAGCTTGAGGGAGAATTCAAGTCGTGTCTTGAGCTTACAACATATATGCTCAAAACTCTGGGTCTCTACGAAGATGTATCGTACAGATTTTCACAGTGGGATCCATCAGACAAAGAAAAATATATCGGTACAGAACAGCAGTGGAACGAAACTCAGGGCATGATGGAAAAGATACTCAATCACCTTGGCATTGAATACAAGGTGGGTATCGGCGAAGCCGCATTCTACGGTCCTAAGCTCGACATACAGATAAAGAATGTATTTGGCAAAGAGGATACTCTCATTACAATACAGATTGACCAGATGCTTGCAGAAAAGTATGGCATGGAATATACCGACTCCGACGGCACAAAGAAAAACCCCTGTATTATACACAGAACATCTATCGGTTGCTACGAGAGAACTCTCGCACTTCTTATAGAAAAGTACGCAGGTGCATTCCCGACATGGCTCGCTCCCACTCAGGTACAGATTATTCCCGTATCGGAAAAACACTTTGATTACGCTCTGTCACTCAAGGAAAAGATCATGAATAACGACATCCGTGTAGAAGTTGATATGCGTAACGAAAAGCTAGGATATAAGATAAGAGAAGCACAGATGCAAAAGCTCCCCAACATGATTATAGTAGGCGACAAAGAGGCAGAGGAAGGTACAGTTTCTGTCCGTTCCAGAAGACTCGGAGACCTGGGAAGCAAAACAGCAGACGAATTCATTAAGTTCATTAAGGATGAAATTGCTACAAAAGTAATATAATATATCAGGGCTGTCTCTTAAAAAAATAAACTTATTAAATATTTTTTTGTAGGGGCTGATGCCCTCATCAACCCGTTTTTGAGGGTCGATGTGGACATTGACCCCTACATTTTTGATATTTAGGCAGGTAAACCTACTTTATAAAACCAAAACCCGAGGAGATATACAATGATTTTCAAAAAGATGCTGGGACATTTCCGTACAATTACAAAACACAGACATCAGGTAATCCGTCATGCCTTTATGGCAGGAATTCCCCTGAGAGGACTGCTTCATGATCTTTCAAAGTACCTTCCTGTAGAGTTTATGAATTGCTGTGTCTTCTACACAAACGGAAAAAGGTCTCCCAACGAAGGAGAAAGAGAGGCCTACGGTTACAGTAAGGCGTGGCTTCATCACAAGGGTGTAAACAGACATCACTTTGAATACTGGACAGACTATAACCCCAATACCAAAAAGCTCTCGCCAATAAAAATGCCTAAGATTTATGTGATAGAAATGTTTTGCGACAGAGTTGCCGCGAGCAAAATATATCAGGGCAAAAATTACAGCGAGGCTCATCCTCTGGAATACTTTATGAAGGCAAAAGGCGTAAGGTTTATCCATCCCGAGACATCGGACTATCTGGAAAGCCTTCTTGTTATGCTTAAGGAAAAAGGCGAAAAGAAAACCTTCCGTCATATAAGAAAAACAAAAAATCAGCCCTATTGAGATAAAAGCAAGAACTATTGATACCCACATACTTACCAAGGAGGCAAACATGTCTTTTACTGATTTAATTCTGATTGCGGTAAGTCTTTCTATGGACGCATTTGCTGTCGCTACATGCAAGGGGCTTTCGCAAAGCAATCTGCGTGCAAGGCACCTGGTAATTACAGGTCTTTATTTTGGTGGTTTTCAGGCGTTGATGCCCTTTCTGGGATTCCTTGCAGGATACAGCTTTTCGACTATTATATCTTCATTTGACTACATAATATCTTTTGTTCTGCTTGCCATTATCGGCGGAAATATGATAAAAGAAGCATTATCAGACGAAGAGGACACATGCAAATGCGGTTTCGGACCGTCTGATATGATACCCTTTGCACTTGCAACAAGCATTGATGCCCTTGCCGTAGGTGTTACATTTGCAGGTAAGGCTAGCTTTGGCGGACACATGGCATCAAATATATTCTTCGATGTTTCGGTAATCGGTATAATTACCTTTGTGCTGTCCGTTATCGGTGTAAAGGTTGGAAATATATTCGGAACAAAATATAAGAAAAAAGCCGAAATTACAGGCGGACTTGTACTTATTGCTTTGGGTATGAAGTTTTTTGTTACACATTTTATATAAAAAGTATAGACATTTTTTGCATAATAAGTTATAATATGTATATGCGGATTTTTTCTGCAAAATAGAATTTGGAGTGTGATTTTAATGAAACTTATCATCAAAAACAATTACGATGAGATGAGTGCATGGGCTGCACAGCATATTGCCGATGCAATCAATGGCCACAAGGAAAACCGTCCGTTTGTTCTGGGTCTGCCTACCGGCTCTTCTCCCCTGGGCGTATATAAAAGACTTATAGAAATGAATAAGGCAGGAAAGGTGAGCTTCAAAAATGTTGTTACATTCAACATGGATGAGTATGTAGGTCTTCCCAGAGAGCATGACCAGAGCTATTGGTACTTTATGCACGATAACTTCTTTAATCATATTGATATACCCGCAGAAAATGTAAATATTCTCAACGGAATGGCAGATGACCTTGAGGCAGAATGTCAGCGCTATGAGGACAAAATTGCATCCTACGGCGGTATAGATTTGTTCCTCGGCGGAAGCGGTGTTGACGGACACATTGCATTCAATGAGCCCTTTACATCACTTACTTCCCGTACAGGCGTTCGTGCACTTACTCAGGACACTCTCATTGCTAACTCCCGTTTCTTTGATAACGACCCCAACAAAGTGCCCAAGACAGCGCTTTCTGTAGGTGTTGGTACTGTTTGTGATTCCAAGAAGGTACTCCTTCTTATAAGCGGACACAACAAGGCCCGTGCTCTTCGCCACTGTGTTGAGGGCGGTGTTGACCATGCTTGGACAATAAGTGCTCTTCAGCTCCATAAGAACGGTATCATAGCATGCGATGAAGATGCATGCGGTGAGCTTAAGGTTGATACATACAAATACTTTAAGGAAATATATAAAGACGAAAAATAAAATATTCTAAAAGAAAGTGCTGTCAAAAAGCCAAAGCTTTTTGACAGCACTTTTAATTGGTGTCTTATTCAGATATAATTTTTTATAATATTTCTTACTCAATCATTGCACTTGCAAAGCTCTGTGCATCAAAGGTCTGGAGGTCGTCCATTCCCTCTCCTACGCCTACAAGCTTAACGGGTATACTATGCTCGTGAGCTATTGCAAGAACTATGCCTCCCTTTGCACTTCCGTCGAGCTTTGTAAGGATAATTCCCGTAATATCGGCACTCTCCTTAAAGACCTCTGCCTGATTTACGGCATTCTGTCCCGTTGTGGCATCAAGCACAAGAAGTACCTCTCTTGACGCATTGGGAAGCTCTCTTTCTATTATTCTGTTAATCTTAGCAAGCTCATCCATAAGATTTTTCTTGTTATGAAGTCTGCCTGCGGTATCTATTATAATAACATCGCTTTTTCGGGATTTTGCGGCGGCAATTGTATCATAAACCACCGAAGCGGGATCGGAGCCTTCTTCGTGCTTGATTATATCTGCTCCTACCCTTTCTGCCCATATACCGAGCTGGTCTATAGCGGCGGCACGGAATGTATCTGCGGCACCAAGGATTACCTTTTTGCCATCTGCGATATATCTATTTGCCATCTTACCGATAGATGTAGTCTTGCCCACTCCGTTAACTCCTATAACCATTATTACAGACGGAGCTACCGACAGCGAAATGGTATTATCGTTGCTTACAAGTATATCTGCAATAATCTCGGCTATTTCCGCCTTTACCTGACTTGATTCCGTAAGCCTTTTTTCCTTTACCTTTTTGCGAAGCTCCTCTATAATATACATTGAGGTTTCAACGCCGACATCTGCCATAATAAGAGCCTCTTCAAGCTCCTCATAAAGCTCTTCATCTATCTTTTTGAACACCTTGAGAACGCTGTCAACCTTGTCGCTAAATGCATTTCTTGTTTTGCCAAGACCGTCACGAAGCCTTGCAAAAAGACCCTTTTTTTCGTCCTGAGATTCTTCCGAGACTACCGCATCTTCTGCTATAACAGTTTCGGTCTCCCCCGAAAAATCTTCTGTTTTATCTTCAATTACAGCTTCCTGCCCCTGCATTACAATATCATCATATTTTGTTTCTTTTTCCGATTTCTTCTTTCCAAAGATAAACATTAGTTGTAATCCTCCAAATCTTCAAATTTAAGCTTAAGAAGCTTAGAAACACCCTTTTCCTGCATGGTAATACCATACATGATATCTGCAGATTCCATAGTTCCTCTTCTGTGGGTAACTACTATGAACTGAGTTTTCTTGGAATATCTGCCTATATAATCTGCAAATCTGTATACATTGTTATCGTCAAGAGCCGCCTCTACCTCATCGAGTATGCAGAACGGTGTGGGTCTTACCTCAAGAACCGAGAACAGAAGTGCAATTGCAGACAGTGCCTTCTCTCCGCCCGAGAGAACCATCATATTCTGCAGCTTCTTGCCCGGGGGCTGTACCTCTATCTCTATACCGCTTTCCAGAACATTGTCGGGGTCAGTTAAGGTAAGTCTGCCTGCACCGCCTCCGAATAGCTCATGGAAGACCTCATTAAACTTGCCTTGAATGATATTAAAGCTCTCCGAGAACTTATCTACCATTACCTTTTGCATATCCCTTATTATTTCTTCAAGTTTGAGCTTGGTTTCGTCAAGGTCTGCTTTCTGTGTACAGAGGAAATCAAATTTTTCTTTGACTTCCTTGTATTCCTCTATGGCATCTATATTGATATTTCCGAGGCTCTTTATCTGTCCTCTCAGTGAGGATGCCTCTTTCTGTGCCTCGTTCATATCAAAATCCGCTTTCTTATATTCCAATGCTGTGTTATAGGTAAGCTCGTATTCATCCCATAATCTGTTAATTACATTTTCGACATCAGCTTCCGTCTTGGCAATTTTTGCTTCCAGACGGGCTGTCTCCTGTTGCAGAAGATAAATAGTCTCGTTCTGATCTTTTAATGAATTCTGGATATTTTTGAGATTTGTGGCATCATTTTCATATCCCTTTTGCGTACTTATAACCTTGTCGGCTATTTCGCCTATTATCTCAAGGTTTACAGCAATGGTGTTTTCGTGAGAGAGTATATCCTCATTAAGTTTGGTATTCATTCGGGATATGTTTTCTATATCATTACGCTTGGAATTAAGCTCCATAGAAAGACTGCTTTTGGTAGCGGACATAGAATAAATATTTGCATGAGATGCCTCTATATCCTTGTCAACCGCAGAAAGACTTATTCTGTCCGAAAGTATACTCTCCTGAAATTTATCAAGCTCTGCTGTTATTTCCTCTGCATCAAGGGTAATTTCGTCCGCTCTCGCTCTCAAATCCTTTATTCTCTGTTCGTTGTCTATAATCTTTTGATTAAAGTTCTTTGTCTCCTGCTCGACATCGGAAATATTCTTAAGAATATTTCCGTTTTCGTCGGTAATAACGGATATTGCTCTTGTAAGCTCGGATATAACTCTGTTTATACCTGCATACTCTGCCTCAAGCCGTACTCTGCTGTGTTCGCAGTTATTTATCTTTTCTTCAAGAGATGCCTTTTTGTCAGCCATCCTGTTGATATCTGCCTTAAGCTCTGCGATAAAGTCATCATTGTCATCCACAATCTTCTGCAGTTCTTTGGCTTCTTCCCTGAGCTTTTCTATCTCCTTGCCTCGTCCGAGAAGGCTCTGGTTTTTGCTGAAGCTTCCTCCTGTTATGGAACCGCCTGAATTTATAAGCTGACCGTCAAGAGTTACTATCTTGAATTTATAATTATTCTTTTTTGCTATTTCAACGGCATTGTCAATGTTATCTGCTACAACGCATCTTCCGAGAAGATTTTTGACCACGCCGTCATAGAGCATATCATATTCCACAAGCTCATGTGCAAGACCGATATATCCCTTATTGGACAGGGGCGGATTTTTAAGTATTTCGCCCTGGGCAGAGCTAATGGGCAGAAATGTCGCTCTGCCTCCCCTGGTACTTTTAAGAACCTCTATACATTCTTTCGCAGTGTTTTCGTCATCTACAACGATATTCTGAATCATATTGCCAAGGGCAATTTCTATTGCGGTAACATACTCATCCTTAACAGTAATGAGCTTTGATACAAGTCCGTGAGTTCCCTTGACATTTGCGGAAAGAACCTTTTTTACTCCCTTTGAATATCCCTCAAGTCCTTTTTCGAGGTCCTCCAGCAAGGCAATTCTGGAAAGCTTTGAATTAAGCTCGCCTACCTTGCTATTCTGCATCTCCTTGGACTTATCCAGCTCCTCGCGGGCACGGAAATAGTCCTTTTTAAGCTCTTCCATTGAGGAGATGGCATTTTTCTTATCGCTTCTGTTTGCTTCCTGTCTTTCCTCGTTATCCTTTAGCTTTTCATTATTTTCCTTAAGTGATGCATTTTTTTCTTCAAGCTCTTCATGGAGAACGGATTTTCTCTCATCAAAATTCTTGACAAGGACATTGAAGCCCGAAAGTCTTGCCTTAAATGCGGATATCTCACCGAGAAGAGTTACGATTTCGTTCTTATATTTCTCTTCCTCGTTATTTTTGGCTGATATCTTTTCCTGATACTGCCCGATTGTTTTGTCACATTCGTTAAGCTTTGTCTCGAGGGAAAGCTTTTCCTCTTCCTTGGCCTTAATAGCATCCTCGCTGTTTTTAATGCTGACTTCGGTAAGAGTTATCTTTTCTTCTATAACCTTGGCATCGGACTGCCATCTGAGTGCATTGTCCGAGTTGTTTTTGATATCATTTTTCAGTATTTCTATCTTACCTCGGATGTTTTCGTTTTCCTTTTCCAGTGCAAAAGACTGTTCTTTAAGGCGGTTAATCTCCTCGGTAACCTCGCTTAACTGGTCTGTCTTGGTGCTTATCTGTTCGCTGATTAAGTCAAGGCGAAGTTTCTCATCCGTAAGCTGTCTGTATGTATCGGAAAACTTTTTTCTTCCTTCTTCGAGGTTTTGTTTCTGCTTATCGATATTTCGTATGGCGATATTGATATCAAGGCCCTTGAGCACTTCTCTCAAATCAAGATATTTTCGTGCTTTTTCGGATTGAATTCTTAGAGGTTCTACCCTATCTTCAAGGTTTACAAGAATATCCTTTATTCTTAAGAGATTATCCTCTGTCTGCAGAAGCTTCTTTTCGGATTCTAGCTTGCGGTACTTATACTTGGTAATTCCCGAAGCCTCTTCAAATATATGTCTTCTTTCCTCAGCCTTTGACGAAAGTATCTGGTCTATCTTACCCTGACCGATAACGGAATAACCCTCCTTACCTAGTCCCGTATCCATAAAAAGCTCATGGATATCTTTAAGACGGCAGGGGGTGTTATTGATATAGTAATCGCTCTCTCCGCTTCTTGTTACCCTTCTTGTAACCTTTAATTCATCATGGTCTATATTAAACATCTCATCGGAATTATCAAGAGTTATGGTAACCTGTGCAAAGCCCAGTGGACTTCTTTTCTGCGTTCCTGCAAAAATTACATCCTCCATTTTGCTCCCTCTGAGGCTCTTGGCACTCTGCTCGCCGAGAACCCAGCGGATTGCATCGGATACATTGCTCTTTCCGCTTCCGTTCGGACCTACTATAGCTGTGATGCCTTGTCCGAATTCCAAATCAATTTTATCTGCAAAGGATTTGAATCCCTGCATTTTAATGCCTTTTAAGTTCACAAAAACAGCTCTGCTCCACTAAAAATCATACACAATTATTTTACCACAAGACCTAATAAATTGCCACAATTTTGTCATTTATTTTTAACTTGTACATGTCCATTTTGCAGTCGCTTTCTACAAGTATTCCGATGCCGTATTTATCCTCAAAATATATTCTGTTGCACTTTTTGTGTCCGTACACCTGCGACACCCTTG
>JAZSFO010000021.1:0-18830 GCA_045532255.1 Clostridia bacterium
AATATGACGAATATTTGCGGCTACGTAGAAGAAAAATTGCCTGACGTTTTGAAAAAAGAGAAGGGCGAAAAAGTGCGTTTAATTCTCGATCCGCCGAGGGCAGGTATCGCTCGAAGCGTATTAAAGGCGCTGTTAGAAAGCGGTATTCCCAAGCTATAATAAAGGACCGTTCCTATTGTGCTTATTCCTCCCGATGTAATCTTTTGCGGAACAAAAAACACACTTACGGCAAAGGCAAGCAAAAACGAACCGAATGATATTATTATATATTCTCTAAGTCTCCTTGAATTCAAAAAAATCACCCCGTATATATAATTGGCAAACTTGCCGGTTATATACATAAGCGGAGTATGATATAGGTAAACACGCCAAAAACATGTTAACCTATATCATACTCCGCTTAGGGTTTATTTTATAATCCTAATGTGTCCTTCATTTTTTCAAAGAAGTTCTTATGCTGTTTGTAATTATTGTCATTGGAAACCTTTGCAAAAGCCGAGAGTGCTTCCTTCTGTTCTTTGTTAAGATTTTTGGGAACCTCGACATTAACTCTAAGTATCATGTCTCCGCGAATACCGCTTCGTACACCGGGTATACCCTTGCCTCTGATACGGAATTCCGTACCGGGTTGTGTTCCCTCGGGAATTTTGTATTCCATATGACCCAAGGTGTATTTTTTGTCCTCATCAAGAATAGGAACCTTGACATCTGCACCGAGCGTTGCCTGTACGAATGTAACAGGAATTGTACAGTACACATCGTTTCCTCTGCGGGTAAACACCTCGTGTCTCTTAATCTGTACAGTAACAAGCAAATCTCCCGATGGACCGCCCTTTGTTCCTGCATTGCCGAGGCCTCTGTAACGAACTGTCTCACCATTGTCAATGCCTTGTGGTATATCTACATCCACATTGCGGGCACGCTTAATCATACCTTTGCCCTTACACTTAGAACAGGGATTTTTGATAATCTGGCCTGTTCCCCGACAATGATTACAGGTTGTTACATTAACCATTTGTCCGAACATGGAATTGGTTATATTGCGGATTTCTCCTGTACCCTTACAGGTCGGACAGGTTATTCTGTCTGCTTCGCTCTTGCAACCCTTACCGTGACATTCGTCACATTCCTCTATTTTGTATATCTTAAGGTTTTTCTTGACACCGAATGCCGCTTCCTCAAAGGTCAAAAGTATGGTTTCGGAAATATCGCTTCCCCTCTGGGGACCGTTGCGTCTTCTCTGATGTCCGCCTCCGAAGCCTCCGCCAAAGAACGAACCGAATATATCTCCCAAGTCTCCGAAGTCTGCACCGCCAAAGCCTCCAAAGCCTCCGCCTGCACCGAAGTTGGGGTCTACTCCTGCATGACCGTACTGGTCATATCTTGCTCTCTTCTCGGGGTCGCTCAGTACCTCATATGCCTCTCCCGCTTCCTTGAACTTAGCTTCTGCTTCTGCATCGCCCGGGTGAAGGTCGGGATGATACTGCTTAGCGACTTTTCTGTATGCTTTTTTTATCTCATCGTCCCCTGCGCCCTTCTGGACACCGAGAACTTCGTAAAAATCTCTTTTGTCTGCCATCTTGCACCGCCCATATTAAAATTTGTACTCTACGCAAGGCGTTGGGGTTGTAAAAAATAAGTTTTTCACAACCCCTTATATTACCTATAATTATTTATTATCGTCATCAACTACTGTGTAGTCTCCGTCATATGTTCCGCCCTGTCCGCCCATGTCGGGACCTGCACCGCCGTTCATATCGGGACCTGCTCCCTGGGGATTAGCCTGCTGATATATCTTTGCAGATACATCATAGAACTTCTTCTGCAGTTCATCGGTTGCATTCTTGATAGCCTCTGTATCTGTACCCTCAAGTGTTTTCTTTACATCGGCAATTTTAGCTTCGATTTCGCTCTTGTCTGCACCGTCAAGCTTGTCGCCAAGGTCTGTCATTGCCTTTTCGCACTGATATACGAGTGAATCTGCATTGTTTCTTGTCTCTACTTCTTCCTTACGCTTCTTATCTTCCTGTGCAAACTGCTCTGCTTCCTTTACAGCCTTTTCGATATCTTCATCAGAAAGATTGGTGCTTGCAGTAATTGTAATATCCTGCTCATTACCTGTTGCCATATCCTTAGCGGAAACATGCACTATACCGTTTGCATCTATATCGAAGCTTACTTCTATCTGGGGAACTCCTCTGGGTGCGGGAGCAATACCTGTAAGTGAGAATCTGCCAAGACTCTTGTTGTATGCCGCCATTTCTCTCTCACCCTGAAGAACATTTATTTCTACGCTGGTCTGGTTGTCTGCTGCGGTAGAGAATATCTGGCTCTTCTTGGTGGGAATTGTTGTGTTTCTCTCAATAAGTTTGGTGCACACACCGCCCATTGTCTCAATACCGAGTGAAAGCGGAGTAACATCGAGAAGCAGCAAATCCTTTACATCGCCTGCAAGAACACCGCCCTGAATTGCGGCACCCATAGCTACGCACTCATCGGGGTTTATGCCCTTGTGGGGTTCGGAGCCTATAAGCTTCTTTACAGCTTCCTGTACGGCAGGTATTCTGGAAGAACCGCCGACAAGAAGAACCTTGTGAATTTCGGAAGGGCTGAGACCTGCATCGGAAAGAGCATTCTTAACAGGTGTAATTGTAGCTTCTACAAGGTCTGCTGTAAGCTCGTCGAATTTGCTTCTTGAAAGAGTTACATCAAGGTGCTTAGGACCTGTAGCATCTGCTGTTATAAAGGGAAGATTGATGTTTGATGTGGTAACTCCCGAAAGCTCTATCTTTGCCTTTTCTGCAGCTTCCTTGAGTCTCTGCATAGCCATCTTGTCCTGGCTTAAGTCCACACCTGTATCCTTCTTGAATTCGTCAACAAGATATTTGATTATTCTGTCGTCGAAGTCGTCTCCGCCAAGACGGTTGTTACCGCTTGTTGCAAGAACTTCAAATACACCGTCACCGATTTCCATAATGGACACATCAAATGTACCGCCACCGAGGTCGTATACCATTATCTTCTGTTCTGTATCCTTATCCATACCATATGCAAGTGCTGCTGCGGTAGGCTCGTTGATAATTCTGAGTACCTCAAGACCTGCAACCTTACCTGCATCCTTGGTAGCCTGACGCTGTGAATCGCTGAAATATGCAGGAACTGTAATAACAGCCTGAGTTACTGTCTCGCCAAGATAGCTTTCTGCATCTGCCTTGAGCTTCTGGAGTATCATTGCAGAAATTTCCTGAGGTGTAAGCTTCTTGCCATCAATATCTACTCTTCTGTCTGTACCCATATCTCTCTTAATTGAAATTATGGTTCTTTCGGGGTTTGTAATTGCCTGTCTCTTAGCAACCTGACCTACAAGTCTTTCGCCGTCCTTTGTAAATGCAACAACGTAAGGTGTGGTTCTTGCACCCTCAGCATTTGCTATAACAACAGGCTCGCCGCCCTCCATAACCGATACGCATGAATTTGTTGTACCTAAGTCAATACCTATAATTTTTGACATAATAAATTACCTCCGTAATAAAATAATTTTGTTAATTGGCAACCTTAACCATTGAATAGCGGATTACCTTATCCTTGTAAATATATCCTTTTTGAAATTCCTCAACTACTATGCTTTCCTCTGCAGAATCATCCTCTACATGCATTACAGCATTGTGGAATTCGGGGTTAAACTTCTCACCTACTGACTTGATTTCGCTCACACCCAGCTTTGCAAAAATCTCCTCGGTCTGTCTCAAAACCATAGCGACACCCTTACATTCTTCACATTCTTTATCGGAAAACGCATCTACTGCTCTTATAAGGTTATCTATAACAGGCAGTAGCTCTGCAACGGTATCCTTTACGCTGTCTGTGTATATTGCTTCTTTTTCTTTGACAGTTCTTTTCTTAAAGTTGTCATACTCAGCAAGAAGTCTTTGATACTGTTCCCTGCTTTGGGAAAGCTCTTCGTCCTTCTTTGCGAGCAACTCTTCACATGAAACAGAAGTCTCTTCATTTGTAACAGTTTCTTCTGTCTGCTCTTTGGCCTTCTTCTCCTCAGACATTTGTTGTCATCTCCTTACTTTTGGTCTGTATCTGATATCCCCTTTAGGTATGAGGATATATAATTGAGTGTTGATATTACCTTGGCATAGTCCATTCTTGTAGGACCGATAATTGCCATCTTTCCCGTCATGTCATCTCCTATGGAATAGTCGGAAACGACCATGCTTAGACCTTTGTCCCTGAGCTTATCGTTGTCGTCGCCCATTATGACCGAAACCTCTTTATTGCCCGAGGTTTTACGCATAATTTCTTTTATTTCCTCGCTGTTGTCCTCTCTCATGAAGTTAAGGAAATCCTTTGTTTTGTTTATATCATTAAACTCGGGATTATTAAGTATATTGGCTGTACCCGAATATACAACACGGCAATCTCCGCTTTCCTCAACAAGCTCGGATATAAAGTCAAATATCAAATCGAGCATGGAGCTTTCTACAGGAACGAGTGCCTTTTCTTCCTCGAGAATATCTTGGGTTAGTGCAAAGAGGTTAATTCCTGCAAACTTGGTGTTGAGGTAGTTGGAAAGTTTTTCCAGAACTTCACTGTCATAAGGCTTCCTAAGCTTCATGGTGCGGTTCTTTACAACACCGTCATTTAAGATAACTATCATGACGAACTTATTCTCGTCTACCCCGATGAGCTTGACCTGAGATATGTTGTACTTAGAAGATACGGGTGTTGTAAATACTGCAGTACAATTGGTAAGAAAGCTCATAAGCTCCGATACATGCGACAGTGCCTTGTCAAACTCCATATACTGTCTTGTGAGAGCATTCTTGATGTGCTTAATCTCACCGAGAGTAAGGCTGTATTCTTTCATAAGTCCGTTTACATATGTCCTGTAGCCCAGAACAGACGGCACTCTGCCCGAGGATGTATGTGTCTTTTCCAGATATCCTGCTTCCTCAAGTGCAGCCATCTCATTTCGTACAGTAGCAGAGCTTACGCCCAAATCGTGACTTTCCAGAATATACGAAGAGCCGACTGGCTCTGCTGTCATGATGTAATCATCGACTATTGCACGAAGGATTTTTTCTTTTCTTTCGCTTAATTCCATATTATCATCCTTTTTAGCACTCACATCTTCCGAGTGCTAACAATGGTAGGATATCACTATCCTACCATTTTGTCAATAGTTTTTTCAAATTTTACAAATTATTCACAAGCCGAAGCTATTATCACATGAATTCACACATAATGGAATTAGACACCAAAAGTGCTTCTTTCCTGAGCTTTATATACCTTCCGTCATCTATTATATAGTCCCTTATCTTATTTAGCTGAGGACCGAATACAGACTCAAGCTCCATACTGAACTTCGCTTTGAATTTATTTCTGTCAACCCCCGAATTTATCACTCTCAATGCCAAAATGATAAATTCGCTCATTTGCTCCCTGAGATCCATCGTATAATCTTCGCTTAAGTGACCTCCCAAAAGATATTCCTCAACTGTAAGAGGATTTGTATATCTGTGGTTTCCCTCTTTTGATGATGCACTCACCCCAAAGCCTATATAGTCCTTGTCCTGCCAGTACTTGAGATTATGTTTTGATTCAAAGCCGTCTTTTGCAAAGTTGGATATTTCATAGTGCTTATATCCATTCTCCGAAAGTCGGTCTGTTATCATATTGTACATATCTGCAAAGGTATCATCATCACACTCTTTAAGAAGTCCGTCATCAAGCATTTTAAAAAATGGTGTCCCCTCCTCTATCTTAAGTCCGTAGCACGAAACATGCTCAGGATTAAGAGATACAAAGGTATCCAAGGAATTAGCGAGGCTTTCCATACTCTGACAAGGCAAGGCATACATAAGGTCCATGCTTATATTGTCAAAGCCTGTCTCCCTCATAAGCTCAAAGGTGCGTATGGTATCCTCTGCACTATGCACTCTCCCAAGAAACTTTAGTTCATCGTTACAAAAGCTCTGTGCACCTATGCTTATCCTGTTTACGCCGTACTCTTTCATTATATTTGCCTTTGACTTAGTTACTGTGGCAGGATTAACCTCAATTGTAAATTCTGTATCTTCCTTAATGTTTATATTCTCATTTACTGAAAAAAGCAACCGTCTCAAATCATCATCGCCAAGCACAGACGGCGTTCCACCGCCTATATATACGGTGTCCGCATATATACCCTTGCGTGTTTCAATTTCGTCTATGAGCTTTGATACATATTCCGACTGCACATCTCTGCCGAGACTAAACGATGCAAAGTCACAATAATTACATTTTTTTATACAAAAAGGTATATGTATATATATTCCGTACATATCATTCTCCAAAAATAAGTTTGTTTGCATTTGTATACAGTATCTTTTCGTTTTCGTCATCTGTGAGACCGAGCCTCAAAAAGTTTTCTATACAATACTCAAATGTCTCTATGGGATAATCCGTACCGAACATAATTCTGTCTGTATCGTGCTTTCGTATAAGCCGTTTGATTTGCTTATGGCTGAGAGTTCTGTGACAGCTCGAGGTGTCTATATAGACATCTCTGCCGTAAAGATACTCCTCTGCCTCTTCCCATTGGTGATGCCCTCCAAGGTGTGCACCGATTGCAATGAGACCCGGGAAGTCATCAAGAACTCTCCTTAGTCTGTGCGGTGCTGAGCAAGGGCTGTTCGCATCTCCTGTGTGAAAGAGTATAGGAAGTTTGTATGCACGGATTATGTCATATACGGGGTACATATTTTTGTCATCAATGTTGAAATGCTGAAAGTCGGGATGCAGTTTGATACCCTTAAGTCCAAGAGATATAATTCTCTGTATCTCTTTTTCAAAGTCGCCCTCATAGTCCTGATGAAGTGTACCAAAGCCTGCAATACTTTCTGACATATGCGATGCGGTGTTGTCATTGATTATCTCCACCTGAGACGGTTTAAGTGCTGTGGAATGTACAACAAGTTTTGTAATCCCTGCTTTTTCTGCCCGAGAGCTAAGGTCAGAAAATGTTCCGTTGCAATGCATTTTTAACTTGTAATAATCCCCTAAGTTTGCTACCGCCCTGTTGGCAAGAGCATCGGGAAAGAAGTGGGCATGCATGTCTATAACTTTCATGTTTTTCACCTTTCAATTCTTAATTCACCCATATATTCTAGCACCGCATAAGGATAATTACAATAGTATTTGGATTTTTTTGTATAAATATTTGTAATTTATTTGGTTTTGTGATAGAATAAATATAATATGTATATAAGGGGGAATTATTATGGTAAAGCATGTTATACTATGGTGCCTCAAAGACAACCTTACAGATGAAGAAAAAGCTAAGGTAAGAGCCGAGGCAAAAGAAAACTTAGAAGCTCTCAAGGGCAAAATCGAAGGGCTTACTGAAATAAAGGTAAATATCAATCCGCTCCCTACTTCCAATGCGGATATGATGCTTGACTCATTATTCGAAAGCGCAGAAGCACTCTCACAATACTCAGTTCATCCCCAGCATGTTGCTGTGGCGGACGGATATGTAAGACCGTACACCAAGAGCAGAAGCTGTATAGACTACGAAGTGTAAAAAAACGCCTCCTGTGGATTAAACCATAGGAGGTGTTTTACTTATAAATTATGCTGTTCCTTCCATTCTTCTGCTTTACTTGCTGACATTCTTGTGATTGCCTCTCCCTTGTACTGCGACTCGGGACCGCCGTTTGTGTAAAGAAAAAACTTACCGCCCTCGGTAACATAAAGGCTTTCTTCATATCCGTCAGCGTCCCCGAACTGTCCGTGTGAATAACGGGCAACAAGCTGTGAAGCATCCGTATCATATTCTACCTTGCATATTATCTTTTTCAAAACATTACGCCTCCTCGTCAAAAATATACTATAATTATATGTTATCTGAGGCGATATATTCATATAATGTCAGCGTGTGCAAATCCTGATTTATCTTTTGTAACCGTAATTTTTTTGTCAATTCTGTCTTTAAGCAGATTTACATGGGATATTATTCCAACAAGTCTGTTTGTCTCTGCAAGGCTTGAGAGAGCACTTATTGCCTGAGACAAAGAATCCTCGTCAAGCGAACCGAAGCCCTCGTCAACAAACATAGTATCGAGCTTTATCCCGCCTGCACTTGACTGTATCTCATCAGAAAGCCCGAGTGCAAGCGACAGCGATGCCTTGAATGACTCACCGCCCGAAAGCGTCCTTACACTTCTTTCTGTTCCGTTGTAGTGGTCTGTTACATCAAGCTCAAGACCGCTTTGACTGCGGTTGTTTTCTGCCGTTTTGCGTCTCTTAAGCTCATATTGTCCGCCTGTCATTACAAGAAATCTTACATTGGCACGGCTTAATATTCTGTCAAAGAAGGTCATTTGAATATATGTTTCGAGCATGATTTTTTCTTTTCCCGAAAGAGTGCCGTTGGCAGTATCGGAAAGTGCCTTAATCCAAGACCATCTTTCCTCAGTTTCTTTGATTTGGGTGTACTTTTGTCTTATTCCCGAAAGAGCGGATATGTTGGCCGTCTGCCTTGCATGAACTGTCTTTTGCTTTTCGATAAGGCAAAAACGCTCTTTATCCAGCTCCGTCTGCATATCCTCAAGAGCCTTTATATCAATATCCTCTCTGTATTTAAGAAGTTTCTTGTTTTCTTCAATTCTGGCGCTTATTTCCGTCTTGGTTTTCTCATTATTATCAAAGGATAGCTTTGCAAAGTTATATGCATTTTCAAGATTTGTTTTTTCGTTAATCAGTTTTTCTCTTTCACTCACAGCATCCTGCCTTGTTTTATAAGGAAGTTTTTCGGAAAGCTCTTTTATAACCTTACCAAGCGTATCCGATACAGCCTTATTTTTGGAAACTGTATCGGCACATAAGGCTATTTCATCATCTATTTGACCAAGTTTTTCCTTTTCCTTGGGGATTAGTTTAGAAAGCTCTTGCCTTCTTTCTTCTGCCTTTGTAACCCTTAAAAGCTCGGTGTTTACAAAGCTGATTTTCGACTCTGTATCGGCTATTGCATCATCGAGGGTGCTCTCCCCGGCAAGTGAGGAAAGTGTTTTTTGGCACACTATTTCCTTTTCGTCAAATGCACCCTTTAGCTGTCCTGCCCTTATGCTTGCCGTCTCTTCCTCTCTCTGTGCAATCTGCATCTGTCTTTCTGCTTCTTCAAGCTCTTCTGCACTGGGTGAGTTTGCGGATTTCTTAGCCAAATCGGGATGCTCTGTTGAACCGCAAACAGGACACGGAACACCGTCTGTAAGATATTCTGCAAGTATTCCTGCCTGCTCATCAAGATATGCTTTGTTAAGATAAGCATAATTTTCCCTTTTCTCACGGCAAAGAGAAGACTTATTTATATAATCCCTCTGTGCTGTCTCAAGGCTCTTTTTTAGCTCGTCTTTTTCTTTTAGCATTACAGACAAATTGTCAAGAGCCGTCTTTTTGGATTCAAGCTCCTTATATTGTGCCTCAAGCCTTGCCTTATCCAAGCCGATATTTTCTAATTTTTTTATCTCATCTTCCATTTGCTCAATTTGAGAAGCACATATGTTTCTGTACTCCTGCTTTTCGGAAAGTATTTCTTCTGATTCTTGGATTTTATCCTCTGTATTCTTAAGCTCTTTTATCTTTTTTTCAAGCTCGTCATAATCGGAAAGCTGTGCATCTATCTCTGCTGTTTTTCGTCCTATTGCATCGGTTTTGTCCTTTGTACCATCAAGAAGTTCAAGCTCTTTTTTTAGCTTTTCGCCATGTTTCTTAGCTTCACTGAGTTCAGTTTCTGCTATGCTCAGCGATTTCTCTGCGGTCATAAGGGTACGAGCCTTTGCAAGAGATGTTGTTATATTCTGTATTTTGCTGTCGGTTATGGTTATTTCCTCTGCCAATTTATCTTTGGTAAGTTCATCATTTTTAATAATATTTTGCAAAAACAAAATAACCTCGCCTGCGGGAAGCTCACTTACATCATCATCTGTGACAATGGAATTGATATACTGTGCTATACCGAGAGAAAGTCTGTCGTATTCTCTCGAAAGCTCCAGAGACTTAGCTTTAAGTCTTTCTCCCAGAGTGTGATAATTCCTCGTTTTAAACAGCTTTTGAAAAATACTCTTTCTTTCTTCCGTACCTGCAAGCAAGAGCCTCAGAAAATCGCCCTGTGCTATCATGGCAATCTGCGAAAACTGATTGCGGTCGACTCCTATCAAATCAATGACGGCGGAATTCACCTCTTTGAGTCCTGATATCACTCTGCCGTCGGGCATATGAAGTTCGGCATTGGACCTCTCTACAGTAAAGCCCTCTCCCCTGCTCTTGGGACGGCGGTATTCGGGGTTTCTTTTTATATAATATTCCTTACCTGCATATTCAAAGCAAAGCTCAACCTCGGTGGGTGTGCTGTCCTTTGCATATTTTGAACGAAGCATATTTGCTTCTCTGTTATCTCCGCTTGCCTCACCGAACAGGGCAAATGTTATTGCATCAAATATAGTTGTTTTTCCTGCACCTGTCTCGCCTGATATAAGATACAGACCGCTTGTACCAAGAGAGTCCATGTCAAGCTCGCATCTTTCTGCATACGGTCCGAATGCGGTCATTACAAGTTTAAGAGGTCTCATACTTCTCCCTCCCATATGTCCGATATGATGTTTTGTGCAAACTCCCTTTGAACATCGCTCATAGGCCTATTGTTCTGAATTTCATAGAAATCCAGAAAGTGCTCAAGGGGTGTTTTTTTCTCCGTGTAATCGGAAGCATCAATCAAATTGTTGTTTCGTGTTCGTGTATTGTCATAGTCTAGCTTCATAAGATTTTTGTACACCGAGCGAAGCTTGCCTATTGCATCGGGGATGTCTTCCTCGTCGGTAAGTATTATATGAATATAATCGTCTGTATATGATGTACCCTTATAAAAATCAGCCGACATTATCTCCTCATAAGTACCCTTAATTTCTGCCATGTCATGCATGGGCTTAAGGAGGATTTCTTTTACATTGAGGGTGCCTTTCTCCTCAATGCTTACAAGTGTAACACTCTTTTTGTCCCTTGCTTCCGAAAAGGAATACTTAAGCGGAGTTCCGCAGTATCTTACCTTATTGGATTTGCAGTTCTGTGCCCTGTGAATGTGCCCGAGTGCCGTATAATCGAAGCTATCAAAAACCGACACATCAACATTATCTGTACCTCCGACAGATATTTCCTCGGACTCCGTTCTGTCTGCACCCGTGACAAACTGATGTGTAATAAGTATATTTCTCTCGTTGGGGTTTATTTGCATTTGCTCTACAGCTACTCTTACGGCATCTGTATAGGTCGCAATATCCTCGTTTTCAAAAAAAGGTCTTACGCTCTGCGGTTTAACAAAGGGAAGCATCCATATGTTTATTTTGCCGTATTCGTCCTTAAGTACAGTCGGGGTAACACTTCCGTTATATACAGGCGACATATGAATTCCGCTTGATGTCATAAGTCTTCCGCCAAAGGATATTCTTTCTGGCGAATCGTGGTTTCCGCTTATTACAAATACATTTTCCGTCTCCTTTGAGAGCGAAACCAAAAAATCGTCAAAAAGCTGCAGAGCCTCTGCTGACGGAACAGTTTTGTCATATACATCTCCTGCTATTACAACACAATCAGGCTTTTCTGCCTTGATTATGTCTGTAATCTGACTCAGTATATGTCTTTGGTCAGGGAGCATGGAATATTCATGTGCTCTCTTGCCTATATGAAGATCGGACAAATGTATAAGTTTCACCTTGAGTTCTCCTTTTTATTTTCGATATATTTATAATATCATTATTAAAAAATGTTGTCAACAAAATAGCTATTGCAAAAAATCTGTAACCTAATTATTATGACGGTCATACAATGATTATGAACAAATATTTGGAGGTGTAACAATGGACAAAATTTTCTGCAGCGAAAATCCCAAATTAGGATATGTGTATGTTCCTTATCAACGCTTTGAAAATCTTTACTCAGAGAGCGAAGCGTTAAAAAACGGTACACTGTTTAAGGACTTGAATATTCCCTTCGAGTCATATTCTTCCAATCCAATTATGAACCCTTTTAAGGAGTGAAAATTAAATGATTTATCCCCAAAACCCCTTCTGTCCGTTTAGCAGTGGTGAATGCAACAGACCGGGCGGAAATAACGGTAACAATAATAATGGTAATATGAATAACGGTAACACGGGTGGCGGTAACGCAGGTAATGGCAACATGGGTGGCGGTAACGCAGGTAACGGCAACATGGGTGGCGGCAACATGGGCAATGGCAACATGGGTAATGACAACTCCAACATGAACCAGAATGATATGCTCCGAAGAATAATGGAGCTTGAGTTTGCCGCAACCGATCTCAATCTCTATCTTGACAACCATCCCGATGATAGAGAAGCTCTGGAAATGTTTACAAAGCTTTGTGCAATGCTTAAGAGTCTCGAGCATGACTATTCAAGGAGATTTGAGCCGCTTACTGCGGGAGAATCAAGCAATCAGACACCGTTCCAGTGGGTACAAACCGCTTGGCCCTGGAAGGCATAGGAGGTAAAAATATATGTGGAAATATGAAAAAAAGCTTTTGTATCCTGTCAGGGTCAGAAACAAAAATCCCCGTCTTGCACAAATCATACTGAGTCAGTACGGCGGTCCTGACGGTGAGCTTGCGGCATCTCTCAGATATCTCAGTCAGCGTTTTGCTATGCCCACAGTGCAAACGCAGGGACTTCTTAACGACATCGGTCTATGCGTGATGATTTTGCTCCTTTATGCAAAGATAGGCAAAGCCTACTGTTTTCAGTATGCTATGCCCTTTTCTTTATACCACTTCAAGACTTAAAATCTCTGTCCTATATGTATCTAACTTGCCTGTTGACTTATATGCAACCCTAAAATTGAAAGGGATGTCTTTAAGCCTTACCACAACAGTATGACCTTCATAAACCGTTATGCTCTGCGTAACTGTACCCAACAGTCCATCCAAATCTTCACTATCTAACTGCAACACTCTGTCAATTTCCTTGATAATACTATCCATCCTATCTTGCTGACGTTGTTTAGTGTTAGCAAGTTCTTTAATTTCTTCTAATTTTATCTGTAAATCTGCAATCTCTGTTTCAATTTGAGCATTCTTTTTCTTAAAATCTTCTTTTGAGATTTCTTCTGCTAATCTAACATCAAGCAATTTCATTTTTTTCTGCTCTAATCTGTCAATTTTACCTTGAATATCATCTGTTGTCTTTACCTTTTCTTCAAGATTGAGTTGTGAAATCTCTTTTACAATCTCTGCCTTGAGTTCATCCTTGTTGTCAACCAATACATTAAGTATATAAAGAACAATATTCTTCATACTCCTATCACTTGCCCACTCTGACATAGAACATTCTACTTCACGAAAAGCGTGTGGTTTGATATGGTTCATACAATTCCACGCCCTTGATTGTCCTGCACTTGTTTTCTTTATTTTGTTAACAAAGCGCTCACCACATACCCCACAGAAAATCTTTCCAGACGCCCAATATCGATTGCTATGTTTAGATTTCTGTTCTGCCGTTGTAGTACGGCGTTGCAACTCTTTTTGTGTTGCATTCCACATATCCCTTGATATAATTGCTATATCTGGATGGTGGTCTCTTAAATATATCTTTTCTTCTGCACCACGATTGTATCTCTTTTTGTGGTCTAAAAAGTTCTTTGTATATGTCTTCTTTTGACAGAGGTCTCCCACGTACTTCTCGTTGCGCAACACTCTTAATATTTGAGTGTTTGACCAATCATTTTTGTACTTTGCTCTGCCATCTGGGTCATAAGGTTTTATGCCTTCTTCTTTTAGCTCTCTTGCAATAATGTGAGTACCCTTGCCCTCTATAAGATACTTATGAAATATCTTCTTGACAATTTCAGCCTCATCTTCAACAAGATATAACTTACCCTCTTTAACTTTATATCCCAGCAAATTACGTCCAAAGACAACACCTTGCTCCATTCGCCTTGCTTGACCCCATTTAACACGTTCAGAGGTTTTTCTGCTCTCTTCTTGTGCTAATGCGGAAATCATTGCAAGTTTGAATTCATAGTCAGGGTTTCGAGTATCGATACCATCAAGCACAAACACCATATCTACATTATGCCCTTTAAATAAACGAGTATAATGTATCGCATCTTCTATATTCCTTGCAAATCTTGAAACTTCCTTTGTAATAACAAGGTCTAATTTACCTGCAAGCACATCTTCAACCATATCATTAAACCCATCACGCTTTATAGTATTTGTGCCTGTTATTCCTTCATCAGAATAAATCTTAACTAACTCCAAATCATTTTGTTTTTGAATATAATCAGCGAAATATTGCACTTGTGATTCAAAACTATTTACTTGGTCGTCCTTATCAGTGCTAACCCTTGCATATGCACCTGTGCGTAACACCCTAACTGCATTATCACTCATAACATTGACAGGAAGAACTGTCATTATAGAATTATTGCTCATAATGACATTCCCCCTTTATCTTCTGTATTTTCACTCTTAATTAATCTACTATACAATCTATAACTATCTTTAATACGCTCACTTAATTTGAGTGATTCTTCAAGACACTTTGCTGATAGATTGCTAACATCTAATTTACTTACATTACCATTACCAAAAAATAAATTTTCTAAATTTCTCATTTTCTTTTACCTCACTTAACTATTTTTCTAATGTATTTGTGGAGTGGTCACTGTATTATAACGCAACCACTCCGATATCTCAGCCCCTAATTTAAAAATTTAGGCGCTTTTTCTAATAATAATCTTAACTCTCTATCTGTAATAAGAGATTTTTTATTTAAATCCTTATAAATAGAAACTTTAAGACTATAATTTAAGTTCTCTTTCTCTTTATCTGAAAGAACAACATTAACTTTATTTCCCATAGGCATAACACCACCAATAGATGTATATGCGTTATAAGGTTGTCTTAATGCACTACCCATTTTAAGTACCCCCCCTTACGAATTGATACTTAATTTAAGGTAACTGTGTGCATTTTAGTCAGTTTTGCTCTCATCAGTAATTTTTTTTAGATTTTAGTTAATTTTTTAAAATTTATGTCCTGTTATTTTTGTCAACTGTCCTTTTCTTTTCTCTTTGTAGTGTACTCTTTGATATACCTGTCATCGATGAAACTTGTTTATATGAATGGTTTTCTAACAACTGCATCGCCAATGCGAGTTGTGTGTTGCTAAATTTTCTTGGTCTGCCTTCTATGTACCCATCCTTTTGTCTTGCAAGTTCGCGACCGCTTTGTGTACGCTCTACAATCATATTTCTCTCAAATTCTGCAAAAGACAATAAGATTGTATAAGTTAACCTGCCAACAGGCGTATTATCTATAACACCTAAATTGAGTATATCTATCTTAATACCCTTATCCATCAAATGTTCTATGATATCTAACCCCTCGCGAACATTACGGCAAAATCTATCCATCTTGGAAACTATCAAACAATCCCCATCTGTCAACCTGTCAATTAGGTCATTAAACACCTGTCTATTATTAAAGTCTTTTGCAGCAGTAAACACTTCTCTGCGTATCTCTGCCGAAGGATACTTTTCTAAGATTGTCTGTTCTTGCTCTGCTAGAGAATGATTTTCTGCCTGACTTTTGCTTGACACACGAACATAACCGTATTCCATATTTAACACCTACCTTATGAATAAATCTATTGAATACGCCAAACCTCACAAGTAGCCTGTATAGGTAGAACGTACCCATAACTTAAAATATATGAACTCTCTTTTTTCATCTCTTAACCACAAATTTTATGTAATTTTATAAAAATACTGTCATTTCAACACAAAATCACGATGCAAATTTTAAAATCACAAAATGCCGTAATTTCAACCTTTTCTTGATGTTAAAATCAAATTTTTGTTGATTTCTTTAATCTTAATTTTCTGATACCACTATTTAACGGCAAAAGATAAATAAGGTTGAATTAATCTGCATTTTTTACATATCTGTAATAGGTGCTACGGCTTATATTACACAGATTTGTGATTTCTTCCACCGTAAACCCCGACTTTTTCAGCCTGACAACCATATCTTTTGTATCTTCATCAGTTTTTCTACCCATCCTGCCATCCGATGCCGCCTGCAATATACCCAACTTCCTTTTCTTCTCTGAAAGCGCCTTGACAACCTTAACCCCATAAACCAACACGATAAGATTGCCGTACTCATACTGTGGCTCACATACCGACCTAACCACAACACCCATTTCTCCTAAACTACCCAATATATATAAAATAGTGCCTGTTGCATCCGATAAATCTACGATGCTACGAATGTAAAGGCTATCTCCAGCCTGAATGTCATTCAGCAACAAATTAAACTCTGGTCTTTTACCGTCTCCAACTGCATCTATGTAAATCTTTTCTTCTGGAATATCATTCCTGACAATTTCAGCCATAAGCGGCTGATTATCAATCTTATAAGTCTGATTATTATTTTCAAGCATATATGCAAATTTCATCTAATCAACCGCCTTTCTGTCCTGTAAAGTCTGATTTTTTGACTACACCTAAAAATCTGAAATTTTGAATTTTTTTAATGTAACACTTTTATAAACTCAACCTATTCCACGCCGATGAATTACATATTTCAAACGGCTCTAAACACAATTTTTTTATCTGTTTAAAATCAGATACACATTCTTGCAACGCCTGCTGATGACACTTTTTTAGTCTTCTTTAGTCAACATATTGAGATTGTCAATCGCTCTGTCAAAGATTTTATCATCAACATACTTGACATCTGTTTCAAAGCGTCTGATTAGCCTTTCTGCTACCGCCAAATCTTCCGTATCATCAACACCCAGATAGATGCTCTCTCTGATACGATATATAACCCTGCTATCTATCAACATACAATGCCCGAACTGTAGATGCTGATTGTATTCATTTATACGTTCAAGCGCCTGTGCTTTTCTTTTTTCATTATCAAGTGTACCAATACCCCAAATATCTGCCTCTAACACAACCTGACAATTTTCCTTATCAACCACGATGTCAAACTCATCAAAGTCTTGTTTGATTGCACAGGTAATGTCATTTTCTACATCTGCCTTGCTATATAACCCCATCTTATCAAGTACCCTTCTGACAAAAACCGCTACCGACGCAAATTTAAACCTAACGTCCTTAACCCCTTGATTTCTTTTTGAAATCTCATCAAAATATTTACTATGTAACATAACTGTTACCCCCTTATAAAAATATTTCTGCACAAAAAAAGTGCCGTTACAGATTGTAACGACACTTAAAGCCAATACAGGCTATTGCTCTTTATTCATTATTTAATTTCTTTAGCATTTGCCAAAGAAAACCACCGCCACCGCCACCAACTTAAATAATCATTCAAGCCGTGCCGTTGCACTCTATACCGTAAAATCAAGCAAACCATATACCCATATAGTTTACTCTATTAATATTATAACTCTTCCCGATACTATAGTCAACGCCCATGACATAAATATTTTTAGTTGTTTTTTTATGAGAAAAGGATATGTTGAAAACACAACATATCCTCATTGTCAAATTATTAATCAATTAAATCCCAAGTTGACAAATCACATTGTCCTTTGTCATTATTACCAGTTGCAAGAACTGAACCATCTGATTTTAGAGCAAGTGAGTGATAACGCCCCGTTCCAATAGCCACAATATCTGACCAATTTTCAACGCTACAAAAACCAACTGTGTTAACACCTGCAGCAACGACTGTACCATCCGACTTCAAGCCTATCGTATGTTGGAATCCTGCTTTGACATCAATAATGTTTGACCAATCTTCTACATTGCACTGCTCATAATCGTTCCATCCCACAGCAACAACAGTACCATCATCATTGAGACCTACTGTGTGATTTAGGCTTGCAGACATCGATTTTATATTTTCCCACATCGCTACATCGCATTGCCCATAATTATTCAACCCAGTAGCAACAACTGTACCGTTAGAATTTCTCCCAATTGTATGACAATTCCCAAGAGTTATATAATTAATATTTTCCCACTCTTGTACATTCAAATTGTTATTAGTAGCCTGACCTGTTATAACAACAGAACCATCCGACTTAACCCCTGCTGTAACATTCCCTGAAGCAGAAATTGAGACAATATCCTTCCATTCTTCTACATTGCATTGCCCATAATTATTCAATCCTGTTGCAACAACTGTTCCGTCTGATTTTAAACCAATAGTATGATATGAGCCTGTTTCAATTGCAACAATGTTCTCCCAATGAGTAACATCGCACTGACCATCTGTATTATCTCCCGTTGCAAGAACTGTTCCATCAAACTTTAAACCAACGGTATGGAAAAAACCACCCTTTACCATAGGTGATACCGAAATAGTATTATCTACATTTTGAATAACATTATCATTTTTCTGATTTTCGTCTATTGAATTATTTCTATCGCATCCACAACATAGTAATGCTATTATAAGGAAACATGATATAATACGAATATTATTTTTCATTATAAACCCTCCACTTATTTAATCTTGTTTGTAATTACTATTACATAGTAACATATTTCCCCAACATTTTCAATACTTTTACAAATATTTACCTGATAAAACAAAAAAACAACCGTACTGACTATGGCTACTTTATACATATACCCCAACCACCCACCCTTGAAAAATACCGTAAGGATATAATTCCCATATGATTAACTGTTGTTTAAGAATGTTAAGTTGTATTATTATTTTATACTAGTATATATACCTCTCTATATTAATAACAACGACACTGTCTAAATTTATGTCCAATATA
>JAZSFO010000091.1:0-20431 GCA_045532255.1 Clostridia bacterium
CAATCGTTGCTAAGTGCGGATTTCAAGAACAGATACCTAAAATCTTCACAAAAAACGAAGCCGCACTGACAAGCTCACTCAGAGCTTGGCAGTACTAAAATTACCGAAACCGCAGCGGAAATTGATTTTCGGCAATTTTGCTCCGTTTTTTGCTGGATTTCAGGCATCTGTTTTAACTTGAAATCCGCAAGACGCAACTTATTGAATACCCTCTGCTGTGCGCCCGTGTGATATGGGATATCGTATAGCGGACGAAACTTTTCCTATAAAAGCAAATTAGTCGCTCATCCAAATACAGCGACTAATTTTTAGTTACATATAGGGCAAGTTGTTATAAACAGACTGCCTTGTTTTATTATCATTACACAGATTTTTTGGTAGTTTGTCAATGAGCTCCTTGGATTTTGTTACTCCGCCTTTGCCTCACAGTACATACAGCGGTATACCCTCTTCTCGGCATCCTTAAGCTCAAAAACATGGGATATTCCCTGCTCTGTCGTGGTTATGCAACGGGGATTTTTGCACTTAATTACATCTGTAATCTTTTGTGGAAGCTCTATATGCTTCTTCTCAAAAAGCTTACCGTCTTTTATAACATTTACTGTAATATCAGGGTCGATAAATCCCAGAACATCAAGATCAAGGCTGACATCCGAAGCTATTTTTATTATATCCTTTTTGCCAAGTTTTTTGCTTGGTGCATTTTTTATTATAGCTACCTGCCAATCGGTATTCTCAAGACTTAAAAGACTGTATATTTCCATTGCTTTGCCCGATTTGATATGGTCTATAACTACACCGTTTTTAATGGAATCTATTGTCATTTATTCCACCTCCAAAAGCTTAAGTATAAGTGCCATACGGATATACTTTCCGTATTTTGTCTGACGGAAATAGCATGCCCTCTTGTCCGAATCTATGTCAACAGATATTTCGTTGACCCTGGGAAGCGGATGCATAACTATCATATTCTCCTTTGCCTTTTGCATCTTGGCACTGTCAAGAATATAGATATCCTTAAGTCTAAGATAGTCCTCTTCATTAAAAAATCTTTCCCTCTGTACCCTTGTCATATATACTATGTCAAGCTCTCCCATCACATCTTCGAGCGAGTTTGTCTGTACATATTCTATCCCGTTTGCCTTGATGTAATTGTCCTTAACATAGCTTGGAAGCTTTAATTCCTCGGGGGATATGAGAACAAACTTAATACCCTTGTAGCGTGACATTGCAGCAACAAGAGAATGAACTGTTCTTCCGAACTTAAGGTCTCCGCAAAGACCTATTGTAAGGTTATCGAGTCTGCCCATTTCCATTTTGATAGTAAGCAGGTCCGCAAGGGTCTGTGTAGGATGATTGTGTCCGCCGTCGCCTGCATTGATTATGGGAACCTCACTCTTCATAGCCGCAACAACAGGTGCACCCTCTTTGGGATGGCGCATTGCTATGATATCTGCATATCCACTTACAACAGATACGGTATCGGACACGCTCTCACCTTTTTTTGCAGAGCTGGAATTGGCATCCGAAAATCCCAACACTCCTCCGCCAAGCTCCATCATAGCCGCTTCAAAGCTCAATCTTGTCCTTGTTGACGGTTCAAAAAACAATGTGGCAAGCTTTTTATATTTGCATTTTTCTCTGTATTTATCGGGGTTTTCTATAATATCTTTTGATTTGGCTATAAGTTCGTCTATCTCACCTACAGACAAATCCATAATGTCTATAAGATTTCTCATTTTCTTCATTCCTTTCGGGAATTATTTTATCCAGCTTTCGTCCGAGGGGTTGTTTCGAAATGCTATAAGTCTTTCTATATCCTCTTCCTTGATATAGCCCGTCTCTGCAGCAACCTTTGCAACCGTGTCAAAATTTGTAAGGCTGACATTTCTTACATTTGCTTCCTTAAGTCTTTCTATACCCTTCTTCATGCCATAGGTATAGATGGATACTATTCCAAGTACCTCTGCTCCTGCCTCACGAAGTACATTTACAACATCTATTACGCTTCCGCCTGTGGAAATAAGGTCCTCTACTACTACAACCTTCTGTCCCTTTTCGAGCTTCCCTTCTATCTGGTTGCCTCTGCCGTGGTCCTTGGACGAGCTGCGTACATATCCCATGGGAAGTCCCATTATATGAGCTGTGATTGCCGCATGTGCAATACCTGCGGTAGATGTTCCCATAAGAACCTCGCAATCGGGATATTCTCTCTTTATTGTCTCGCTGAGAGCATTCTCCACATCGTCTCTTACCTTGGGGCTTGTGAGTGTGAGTCTGTTGTCGCAGTAAACGGGGCTTTTAATTCCGCTTGCCCAGGTAAAAGGCTCTTCGGGTCTCAAAAAAACCGCACCGATTGAAAGTAAATCCTTAGCTATTAGTCTATCCATTATTTTGTACCTCCTACAAATTCTCTTACACATCTTCTGTATGCTTCTACGGGGTCCTGTGCCTCTGTAACGGGTCTTCCTACAACAATATAGTCAGAGCCGATTTTGTTCGCTTCCTCGGGGGTCATAATTCTTACCTGATCGCCTACGCCCGAATCCTTGAATCTTATTCCGGGTGTAACGGTAACAAAATCTCTGCCGCAGACATCATGCACCTTCTGAGCCTCAAGCGGTGAACATACAACACCATCAAGACCAGCTTCCTTAGCATTTGATGCATAGTGCATTACAACCTTGTCTATGGGCTGGTTTATGAGCAGTTCATTTTGCATTCTTTCTTCGCTTGTTGATGTAAGCTGTGTAACTGCAATAAGGAGAGGTCTTGTACCGTCCTCGCGTGTAAGACCCTCTATAGCCGCCTCCATCATAGCCTTTGTACCGAATGCATGAAGATTGCACATATCAACATCAAGATTTGAAAGAACCCTCATTGATTTCTTTACGGTATTGGGAATATCGCAAAGCTTGAGGTCAAGAAATATCTTGTGTCCTCTCTCCTTTATTTCTCTTACAATATCGGGACCTGCTCCGTAAAACAGCTCCATACCTATTTTGACATACGGCTTTTCATCATGAAACTTATCAAGAAACGCCATTACCTCTGCCTTGGAATTAAAATCGCAGGCAATAATTACATCCTTACCCATTAGTGAGCACCTCCAATAATATCTTTCAGATTGTTTATATTATACTTTTTCATAACATCGGGGAGAGATTCTATAATCTCCTTTGATGCAAAGGGGTTTATAAGATTTTCTGCACCAATCTGTACTGCGGTTGCACCTGCAAGCATCATTTCTATGACATCCTCTGCAGAGGACACACCGCCCATACCGATTATCGGAATATTTACCGCCTCGTAGACCTGATATACCATCCTTACTGCTACGGGGAAGATTGCCCTGCCCGAAAAACCGCCCATCTTGTTCGCTATGACGGGTTTGCGCTTTTTGAGGTCTATTCTCATTCCCATAAGGGTATTTATCAGGCTTATGCCGTCTGCACCTGCCTCTTCGCAGGCCTTGGCAATTGACACTATATCTGTAACATTGGGACTGAGCTTGATATAAACAGGCTTGGTTGTAACAGCCTTAACCGCCTTTGTAACCTCTGCGGCACAAACGGGGTCTGTACCAAAGCTCATTCCGCCGTTATGTACATTCGGACAGCTTACATTGACTTCTATTATACCGACACAATCCTCTTTGTCTATCCTCTCGCAGCAATAAGCGTATTCCTCTATGGAAAAACCGCTTATATTGGCAACAACGGGCTTATTAAAGCACTTTTTCATTTTGGGTAATTCCTCTGAGATTACCTTGTCAATTCCGGGATTCTGCAGACCTACGGAATTTATCATTCCCGACTCGCACTCTGCAATTCTCGGTGTTGGGTTTCCGAACCTTGCCTCACGGGTTGTTCCCTTAAATGAAAACGAACCGAGAATATTTATATCATAAAGCTCTGCAAACTCGTAGCCGTAGCCAAATGTACCGCTTGCGGGAATAATGGGATTTGTAAGTTCCAGACCGCTCAGTGTGACCGAAGTATTTACCATATTATCTCCTCCCTCTCAAGAACAGGTCCGTCCTTGCAAATTCTCTTGTTACCGTATTTGGTTTTGCAGCTGCAGCCCATACATGCTCCGAAACCGCATCCCATACGCTCCTCAAAGCTGTACTGACCGCTTGTTGTTGCTATATTTTCTATCGCCTTGAACATAGGCTCGGGACCGCAGGTGTAGAAATAATCGTATTCCAGATTTTTCATAACATCGGTAACAAAGCCCTTCGTTCCCTTTGAACCATCAGCCGTTGCAACATACACATTTGCACCCAAAGCCTTAAATTCATCCTCATAAAATACTTCATCGGCCTTATTGAAACCAAGGATTACTGAAACCTGCTTTCCCTCTGCTATAAGGCTCTTTGCAAGATTATACATAGGCGGAACTCCTACACCGCCGCCGATAAGAAGAGGCTTGTCCCCGCTTTTTGACACATCGAAGCCGTTACCGAGTCCTGTGAGAACATCCAGAGTATCCCCTGCTCCCATACCAGCCATTGCTCGGGTGCCCTTTCCTACAACCTTGTATATTATATCTATGGAATTCTCGGTATAATCACATACCGATATAGGTCTTCTTAAGAAATATCCGTCAAGCCTGATATTGATAAACTGACCCGGGCGTGTGATATCCGAAGCATCACCCAGAAGCTTCATAAAATATACATCTCTGGCTATCGGTACATTTGCCTCTATTTCAAATACAATCTGTTTCATATACACCCTCCTACTACTGTGCCCCTGCAAATTGTAAGTAAACATCTTCCGTATACCTTTTTACCCTCAAAAGGTGTACTCTTGCCCTTTGACAAGAAGTCCCTGGAATCAATTATGTATTCATTATCCAAATCAAACACTGCAAGATTTGCCTCTGCACCAACCTTAAGCTCTGTCGGTATTCCAAATCTTGCCGACGGATTGACACTCATAAGCTCAATAAGTTTATCAAGAGTTATTATACCTTTTTTTACAAGGTCGGTATAAAGGATAGGGAATGCCGTCTCTATACCCACGATACCATTGAGACTCTTAAGTCCCTTGCTCTTTTCTTCTCTGCTGTGGGGGGCATGGTCAGTTGCTATCATGTCTATTGTGCCGTCCTTGATGCCCTCTATAAGTGCCTTTCGGTCCTCATCGCTTCGTATGGGCGGATTCATCTTGTATCCGCCGTCTTCCTTAAGGTCCATATCGCATAAGGTCAGATAATGCGGTCCTGTCTCGCAGGTAATATCTACACCCTCCGCCTTAGCCTTTCGTATCAAATCAACAGTCTCTTTTGCAGAAACATGGCAAACATGGTACGAAACGCCTGTTTGCTTTACCAGTTCTATATCTCTTTTTACAGGGGCCCACTCACTCTCCGAGCATATACCTTTGTGTCCGTGAATACGAGCGTACTGCCCGTCATGAATATATCCGCCGTCAAGAAGACTCTCATCCTCGCAATGTGCGGATATTATCTTGCCCAGTTTTTTTAAAATTTCCATTGCATTTAGCATCATGTCGGTATCCTGAACTCCCCTGCCGTCATCGGAAAAGCCTATTACGAAAGGTGCCATATCCTCCATGTGCGAAAGCTCCTCGCCCTTTTGACCCATTGTTATGGAGCCAAAGGGAATTACCCTTATGCACGCATCTCTCTTGATAATATTAAGTTGCTCATTGAGGTGCTCCATAGTATCGGGGACAGGATTAAGGTTGGGCATTGAGCAAACTGCCGTATATCCGCCCTTAGCCGCAGCACGCGTACCTGTGAGGATTGTCTCTTTATAAGAAAAACCGGGTTCTCTGAGATGAACATGTACATCCGTAAACCCGGGGAAAATATATAAACCATCCAAATCAAACACTTCGTCTGCGGCTGAGCAATCTACAGACGAGCTTATATCAACTATAACAGAATCGGATATAAGTAAATCCGACTTGCCGTAACCGTATATATTGGCATTCTTGAGTAAAATCTTCATACAATTCCCTTTCGTGAAAAACCTATTATCTCAACACATACAGTATACCATTTCCGTCATATATTGTCAATAAATCAAAGGGCGAAAATAAAAAAACATTCCCAAATTATCTTGCGAATAATCCGGGAATGTTTTTTATCGTATAAACTAATATGCAAAGACCGTTTCCGCACAGTGCTCCGAGGGTATCCGTGGCTATATCCTTTAGCTCAAAGCTTCTTCCATCTACATATATCTGATGCACCTCATCCGAAAGTGCACAAAGCATTGATACTGCAAGCGAACAGATAAGGGAAAGCAATGGAAGATACCATCTTTTATCCTTTGGGGAGAAAAGCACAAAAAATAAAAGCCACAACAAGAGACCAAGCGGTATGAACTCCGCAAAATGAGCGGAGGAGCGAATCTTTTCGTTAAGCTTTGCTACATGGCTGTCCTGTTTGTCTTTGGAAAGAGTTTCAAAATCCTTAATAACCTTTTTTGCAACGCTCTGTGCGATGCTCTTGCTGGTTTTGTCAGAATCCTTACTTACCTTTGAGGAATTAACCCATATAAAGCTCAAATTAAATACTATAAGAAGCAAAAGGATAATGCGTAGAGTCATTATCCCCTTACTGTTTTTTCGTATTGTCGGTATCATCGTACCCTTCATCAATACACCTTCTATTTGTTTTCTAATATATCTGCAATTCTGACGCTCGCCATGCCGTCTCCGTATGGGTTGGAAGCTGTGCTCATGGCACTATATGCATCTTCGTTTTCCAAAAGCTCCTTAAAGCTGCTATATATTACTTCCTCGTCTGTTCCGACAAGCTTAAGAGTACCTGCCTTTAATCCCTCGGGTCTTTCGGTGGTGTCTCTCATAACAAGAACAGGCTTGCCAAGTGACGGAGCCTCCTCCTGAATTCCGCCGCTGTCTGTAAGTATCATATAGCTTCTTGACAGGAAATTATGAAAATCCAGAACATCAAGAGGTTCTATTATACGAATTCTGTCGCATCCGCCAAGCTCCTCGTTTGCGGCTTCTCTTACAAGCGGATTCATGTGGATTGGATATATTGCCTTAACATCAGGATGTTCATCCATGATTCTTCTTATTGCACGGAACATATTGTGCATAGGCTCACCCAGGTTTTCTCTCCTGTGAGCTGTAATTACTATAAGTCTGCTGTCCGATGCCCACTCAAGCTCAGGATGAGTATAATCGTCCTTTACCGTTGTTTTGAGAGCGTCTATTGCAGTATTTCCCGTAATATATATAGTACTTTCGTCCTTGCCCTCTCTGAGAAGATTATTCTTTGAAAGCTCTGTCGGCGCAAAATTATATTTTGATATAATTCCTACTGCCTGACGGTTAAATTCCTCGGGATACGGCGAATATATATTGTATGTTCGAAGTCCTGCCTCAACATGTCCGACAGGTATCTGCATATAAAAGCACGCAAGAGCCGTAACAAATGTTGTGGATGTGTCACCGTGAACCAGCACAACATCGGGTTTGACTTCTTCAAGAACGGATTTTATCCTTTCCAGAATAAGTGTGGTTATATCAAAAAGTGTCTGCTTCTGCTTCATAACGCTGAGGTCATAATCGGGAACAACATCAAAGGCCTCAAGAACCTGCGTAAGCATCTCTCTGTGCTGTCCCGTAACACATACCACCGTCTTTATTGTCTGTCTTTTCTTGAGTTCATTTACAAGAGGACACATCTTTATTGCCTCGGGTCTTGTGCCAAACACAAGCATAACTGTTTTCATAATGTTTTTCTCCCGCCAAAATTATTTTTTCTTAATCTTATCCATAATGCGTGTTACAAAATTACTTTTCTTTTTATTTTCCGAAAAGCCTTTTGAGTAACCGCTTCCGTAGCCGTAACCATAGCTGTTGTAGCCGTAGCGGGTATCGTCTTCTGCCTGACATTTGTTAAGAACACATCCTATAAGCTTGCAACCCGCCTGAGAAAGCTCCATAACTGCGGTTTTTGCCATCTTTGCGGCGGTAGTACCCGACGCTACAACGAATATAACACCGTCTGCAGCCTTTGAAGCTATAACTCCGTCCACTACATATCCCGCAGGAGCGGCATCTATTATTATATAATCATATCTTGTCTTAAGGTCAGCTATAATTTCCGCATAGGTATCCTGAGACAAAAGCTCACTGGGATTTGGAGGAATTGCACCAATCGGAATAAAATCAAGATTGGGATTCTGGGTGCCTACAATAATCTCACTGAGTGTATTTTCGCCTACGAGACAATGTACAAGTCCCTTAAGCTCTCCCTTAAACTTCTCTGTGTTATGTGTCAAAAATGTTGAATTTCTGAGGTCTGAATCAAGATAAATCGTTTTCTTACCCATCTCCGCCATCGAAAATGCAACTCTGTATGATATCTCCGACTTACCCTCACCGGGGAATGTGCTTGTAAACGCAATAGTCTTGATATCCTTACCGCTGAACTGGATGTTTGTTCTTAGTTTCTTGTATGATTCGCTTTCTGCAAATGTTTTGCTTCTTATTCTCTTAACATTTATCTTGGTCTGCATTTATTTATCCCCCTTTGCTTTTTCTTCATCTTCAGTCTGCTGTGCTTCAACAAAAGGTATGGAAGAAAATACAGTGAGTCCGAGAGTTTTTTCTGCATCCTCGGATGTATAAATTCTACTATTGATAAACCTTGCAAGAACCAACCATGCACAAGAAAGGAATCCGCCCATAAATCCGCCAAGAATCATGTTCTTGAGCGGGTTTGGAGCAATCGGTGCTTTCGGTGTTTTGGCTTCCTCTATGATGCTGAGCGCAGAAACTCCGACATTCTCCGCAAGGACACTATGCGAAATCTCCGCAAACTTTGATGCAATATCCTTGGCAGTCTCGGGGTCGGGATGCACAACGGATATCTTGAGCACCTGAGTATCTACAGGCGAAGATATGGAAACACAGCCCTTGAGCTGTTCGGGTGTCATCTCGAGCGAAAGCTCATCCGCAACATCCTGCATAACCTCCGCTCCGCCAAGAACCTCTATACTGTTATTAACAAGCATAAGTCTGGAGGTGGAATCAGGATATATGGACATAGCATCCATATTGAGAGCCTTGATTAAAAGCTGTGTGGATGAACGGTATGTGGGTGCAACCATTGTTACCGTGTATACATACGATGCAATGGCAAAAATCAATGTGACAACAGCTATTTTAATGATGTTTTTCTTAAGTATCATCAAAATATCCAGTATATTGATTTCATTTTCTGTCATTCTTTCATTTTCCATAATTTTATCTCCCGTTTATAATATTTTTTGCATTTCCTGACAGCAGTCTGTCAAGATATTTTGACGAGGAATTTTTAATAACAAATTGACAGCACTTGTCAAATTCCTTCTTTTCGATTGCGCTCAGGTGAACATCGCCTGCCAGATAATCTGCATACTCTCCGGAAAAGATTCTCTTAAGAAATCTCTTCGTTTTGAATCTGCAGTTAGAAACCGAGCGAATGCTTATCTGAAGCTGTGCACCAATATTCTTTAGTGTGAGTAGTGTCTCAAAATCTCCCTGAAGGTATTGGTACCTTTCTACATGGGCGATTATCGGAATAAGCCCAAGTTGGCATATTTCCTTTACCGCAGATACAACAGTATCCTTCTTTACATACGGCGGGAATTCCAATAGTATGTACGAGGAATCCGCAAGACGCAAAACCCTTTCTTCCCTGATGTAGCGAACTGCATCTGCACAGTACTCCATCTCCGTCCCAAGATACATCTTTATTTTTATACCCTCGTTTTCGCAGGCAACTACAAAGTCATCAAATATCTCCTTTATTTCGGAAACCGACTTTGTATATTTCCTGCGCCTGCAGTAATGCGGTGTTAATATAAGCTTATCGACACCGATATCCTGCATCTGCCTCAGAAGCTCAATAGCCTGTGCCTTGTCTCTGGCACCGTCATCTGCACCGGGCAGAACATGAGAATGTATATCTGTAAATGTTCTCAGCAAACAGTATCACTTCTTTCTGAATATATCTACAGCCTATTATCATTACTATAATATAAAAAGCCTTTTTTGTCAACACTATTAGGGGGCATAAAATTTTTTTAAAACATTTGCTTTAGGGTTTTTGTGAAAAGTGTCAAAAAAAACATTTACAACTGGAAGATAATGTGTTATTATTGCTGTGAGTAATAATCTCAAATACATGTTTTGGAGGTTCAGTAATGGAAAAACTGTTCAAGCTCAAAGAGAACGGCACAACTGTGAAGACCGAAATCATAGCTGGTATCACCACCTTTCTCGCTATGGCTTACATCCTTGCAGTTAACCCAAGTTACCTTGGAGGAATTGAAGGTGCTACTCCCGGTTCGATATTTACAGCTACTGCAATATCGGCAGCTATTGCAACACTTTGTATGGCGTTCTTTGCAAACTACCCTGTTGCCCTTGCTTCGGGCATGGGGCTCAATGCTTTCTTTGCATTTACAGTATGCGGTGCTATGGGTTGCTCCTATGCAGTTGCACTCACAGCGGTACTTGTAGAAGGTATAGTCTTTATTCTGCTTTCTTTCTGCAACTTCAGAGAAGCACTTGTTAACCAGATTCCTGCAAACCTTAAATACGGCATTACAGCAGGTATCGGTCTCTTTATTACAATTATAGCCTTAATCGGTGCAGGCATTGTTGTCCCCGACCCTGCTACAACAGTTGCAATCGGAGCATTCAATTCTCCCTCATTTGTACTTTCGATTTTGGGTCTTCTTATCATCGGTATTCTCTATCACTTCAACATCCCCGGAAGCATCCTTATCGGTATCCTTGCTACATGGGTACTCGGTATAATTGCAGAGCTTACAGGCTGGTACGCTGTAAGTCCCGAAGCCGGTGTATACTCCGTAATTCCATCATTCGACACTTGGAAGCTCGAAGCACCTGCACTATTCAACTTTGACTTCGGATATATATTTAAGAATTTTTCTACATTCCTTGTAATAATGTTCACATTCCTCTTTACCGATATATTTGATACCGTGGGTACTCTCATCGGTGTTGCTTCAAAGGGCAATCTCCTTAACGAAAAGGGTGAACTCCCCAACGCAAAGGGTGCTCTTCTTGCTGATGCTGTAGGTACAGTCGCAGGTGCGTGCCTGGGTACTTCCACAGTAACAAGCTATGTGGAATCAAGTGCAGGAGTTTCCGCAGGCGGAAGAACAGGTCTTACTGCTCTTACAACGGCAGTTCTGTTCATCATTGCTCTTGTTCTTGCTCCTATCTTTACTGCTATTCCCTCATTTGCAACAACACCTGCAATGATTTTTGTAGGACTTCTTATGTTTGCTGCAGTTAAGAATATAGAATTTGACTCTGATGTAGCAGAGAATATCAGTGCTTTTGTTGCAATAACCTTTATGCCCCTCACATACTCCATCTCCAATGGTATTATGTTTGGTATGCTCACATGGGTTATCTTAAAAATATGTATAGGCAAAATCAAGGATATCAAGCCTGTAATGTGGGTTTCTACAGCACTGTTTGTGCTTTACTTTGTTCTTAAGTTCCTTGGTATAATCTAATTCCAAATAAATCAACATCAAAAAATCTCTTGGATATTTTCACCCAAGAGATTTTTTTGATGTTTTACATCTTAGAACCCTTTGCACCTTTGGCACCGCCAAATCTTATACCCTCTAGAACATTGGTATCAAAGGCATAGGATATTTCCGCCTGCTCTCTGTGGCGTTTGAGTGCAGCGGATATCATTCTTTCCAGAAGCTCCGTATAGCTTACGCCAAGCGATTCCCACAGATAGAATGAAAGGGAACCCGGAATTGTGTTGATTTCATTTAAGAATATTTCTCCGCTCTTAGTATCTATCATAAAATCTATTCTGACTATTCCGTTACAGCCAAGGCACTTAAATGCTTTTACCGCAAGTGAGCGGATTGTCTCTCTCTGCTCAGGTGTTATATCTGCAGGGATTTTTCGTTTGAGGCTTGCCATACCCTTGCTTGCGCCTTTTGACGAGCCCTTTGCACCTGAGGTATACTTGTCATCATAACTAAGTATCTTATCGGAATTTACAGGCTCTTCACATTCGCTTGCCTCGGCAAAGTCAACATCGCCAAGAACCGAGCAGTTGACTTCCTTGAGATTGCATACGGCTCTCTCTGCAAGAATTCTGTCTGCAAAGTTAAAGGCGTTTCCGAGTGCATCCTCAAGCTCCCCTCTGTCTGTTGCCTTTCTTATTCCTACGCTTGAACCGAGATTTACGGGTTTTATTATTATGGGATATCCTATGTAATTTTCTATCTCATCCGCAACCGCTTTTGGCTCCTCGCTGTACTGTCCCATGGTATAGCATTTGCAGTCAAGTACGGGGATATCATTATCCTTAAACACTGTCTTCATATAATATTTATCCATACCTATTGCAGATGCGGTTATATCGCATCCCACAAGCGGAAGATTCATCATTTTGAGATATCCGTGAATTGTTCCGTCCTCACAGTTGGTACCGTGAACAATGGGGAATGCCATATCAACCTCTGTAATAATATTCTTTTCAAAAAGTCCTGTCTTTGCCTTTATGAGATATGTCTTTCCGTTTTCTAAGTGAAAGCTGACTTTTCGGCATTTCTTAAGAAGCTCTTTGGGCTTTGAAAACTCCTCGATATTTACAAGATCTTCGCCGTAGTACATCTCATTGGATTTTGTTATATAAACAGGAATTACGCTGTATTTATCCTTATCTATATATCTTATTGCCTGAAGTGCGGATATAATTGATATTTCGTGCTCAACACTTTTTCCGCCGAACAAAACAGCAAGTTTAATTTTCATAATATATCATCCCTTAAAATAGATTTTAATAATTGTCAGGAAGGTCATTTTCAAGAAGTATAACCTTTCTTTCCCCTTGGGTATTTAATCCGTATGCATATGCTATGGCATCTGTAAAGTCCGAAGCGATATATATTTTGTCCCCAGGATAATTCTGCGATTTAAGACCCTTGTAAATGCTCTCGGTTTGTGATTTGCCTACGAGTATTGCCTTGTCGCAAACCTTTGAAATATCCTCACCAAATTCGCTGTTTAATCTGTCCTGCTCAGCTCCCAGCTCAACCATGCCCGGTGTTATGATAATTTTGCAGCCATCAAACTGCGAGAGAGTTTCAAGAGCCGCCTTGGTTCCCTTTGGATTGGAATTAAAGGCATCGTCTATTATAATATCGTTTCCTCTGCGTACAAGCTCAAGTCTGTGAGGAACCGCCTCCAGCTTGGATACCTGTGCTCTGAGCGAAGAAAGCGATATTCCCATGCTGTGAACCACGGCAATAGCTCCCGTTATATTAAGTACATTGTGAGTGCCTATAAGTTTGGTTGAAAAACGGCAGTTCTCGCCGTCGGGAGATGTAACCGTAAATTCCGTACCCTTATCCGAAAGCGACAGCCCCGTTGCATTGTATGTGCCGTCTCCGTTCACGCTGTAGCTTATGTGACTTCGTGACCCTTTGTGCTCCGATATGTTGTCATCGTTGCCGTTTAAGAAAAGCATTCCGCCGTCGGGAAGGGCATCTGCAAGCTCAAACTTGGTTTTCTTAACATTATCTATTGACTTAAATGTTTCAAGATGCTGAGGGCCGACAGAGGTTATAATTCCCATATCGGGATGGACAATATCGCATATTTCCTTTATTTCCCCTACTCTTTTTGCACCCATTTCGCACACGAAAATCTCATGAAGAGCACTGAGCGACGAGCGTATTGTTTTTACAACACCCATTGGGGTATTGTAGCTTTCGGGGGTCATGAGTACATTGTATTTTGCTTTAAGAAGAGTTGTAAGATAATATTTAACACTTGTTTTTCCATAGCTTCCAGTTATGCCGATAACCTTTGCATTTGAGGAAGAGAGGAGCTTTTTTGCATCATTTATATAGTAATTGCTTATTGCCTTTTCTATAGGTCTGTTTATAAAGTTTGCAAGCATCACATAAGCGGGCGAAACAATAAATGCCAGAGCACCCCATGTTTTCATAAACAAAACATACATAATTGAATATATGACAAAGGCTGTAATGATAAGTCTTTTCACACGCATTGTATACACAAGCGGTTTTTTTGCCCTTCCAGGTTTGGAGGTAAGCGCTCCAAGAAGCATTGATGATGCAAAAACAAGGTTTGCGCCTATACCCGATATTCCCGAAAAGCAGAGAGCTATTATACCGAAAACAAGATTGGGTATGTATTTTGATGTGTTCTCTCTCAGCCATTTTGTATGTGTCGATGCCCTGTAGGAATTAAGCTGAAAAAAATGAAGAAACTTAATAAGCGATATCAAAAATGCCGATACCGCAAGTAAAACGCAGATTATTTCGAGAAACATATTCATATCTCTTATCTTCCTTTCAGATATTCATAAATGAAGCCAGGACCCGTTCGAATGTATAAGCGTCGTCAAGAAAGCTGTAGTGACCGCATCCTTTAAGCACAACCTTGCCTGCATTTGGCATGGAACTTTCCATAATATCCGCATCAGACACTGGTGTTGCGGTATCGTTTTCGCCCCATATGAGAAGTGTGGGCGGAGTTACCCTTGGAAAAATATGCGTAAGGTCCTCGTTTACAACCCTTACCATAGTCTGCCTCATCATAGGCGATGCCGATCTGTAGTCTGCAGAACCGCTTTTTGCCTGAAGCTTATTTAAGGCATCGGGAAAAAGAGCGGTGCATGCGCCCGTTGAGAGAAGCCTTTTTCCAATCTTGTAGGTGCGGATTTTCAGCTTTTGTTTAAGTGTTTTTTTAGGCTTGACCCCCGCACTGTCTGCAAGAATAATTTTCTGGACTTCTACGGGGAAATCCTTCCTCTCAAAAAACTTGATAATTACTCTTCCGCCGAAAGAGTGTCCGAGAAAGGTTGCCTTTTTTACACCGAGTTTTTCAAGAAATGCTATTATAAAATCCACATAGTCATCCACACACCACGGCTCCTTGGGTTCATCGCTTAATCCGAACCCCGGCATATCAGGTGCTATTACAGTATATTTTTGGGACAAAAGAGATATCATTCTGTCAAAGAGAGTAATATTGGAACCCCATCCGTGAAGAAGAACAACAGACTCTCCCTCGCCCTTTGATATGTAATTTATATTTAAGCCGTTAATGTTTATATTCAACCTGTGATTCCTCACTTTCCCATTGCATAAGCAGTCGCGTCAGTATCCAAACCCGTTTTGGATGCGTGTTTTTACGCCACTGCATTGTTAAAATACTCGCAAATGCGTCAGCATTAGCTCCGTTTTTGTCTCGCATTGGCGCAAAAACACAGCACCGAAAATTCTTTGAACCTAAAACAAGATAAAATAGTTATTTATCAAGGCGGCAGGGTGCAGGAATACTTTCGTATTTCAAGACCGACTACGAAGATAAATGGCTATTTTACTTGTTTTTGGCGTGTTTGGATATTGACGCGACTGCTTAAAATAAGTATACCACACTTTAATATAGTAATGCAATCATTTTTGCTCACAAAAAGCAACAATATTTTGAGTTTATTACAAAAATCAAGGGCGTGTCTAAAAAACAACGCCCTTGACATTTACATTGTAAACTGAATAATGCAGAATGCAGTATATATTGCAAGAAGTGCTATACCCTGAAGTCTTGTAAGCTTTTCCTTTACAAGCGGTGGGATTACCAAGAGAAGCATTACCGCAAACATTACAGGTATGTCCAGTACAAGTGATGAGTTATACCCAAATAAGGTTGAGCTTTGCGGAACCGAAAACGGTGACAAAGCAACTGATATTCCGCTGACAAGAACAAGATTAAAGAGGTTTGCACCGATTATATTTCCAAGAGAAAGTGCTCCATGTCCTTTGACAAGTGATGTTATTGCCGTAACAAGCTCAGGAAGAGATGTTCCGAGTGCAACAAAAGTGAGTGCTATAACAGACTTGGGAACTCCCAGAAGCTCAGCAATAATAATACCGTTATCAACAACAAGCCTTGCACCTACTGCAATTACAGCCGCACCTGCAATAAGCATAACAATATCCTTGGTTGCCTTGCCTTCTGCGGTATCGCTATCTGAAGATGAGGGAATAGCTTTTATCCTGGAAACACTTACAATAATATATACTGCAAATATCGTCAGAAGCAAAAATCCCATGCCTCTGGAGAAAAATCCTGTTGTATATGCAATACCTGCATAAAGAAATGCTGAAACAAAAAAGAAAATTACAGGAATTACAAGGTTTCTTCTCTCTGCCTTTCCGGGACGGACAGCAAGAGTGATTGCCGATATAAGAGAGGTGTTGCATATTATAGAACCAATTGCATTTCCGTATGCAATTTCTCCCTGACCGTCAAGTGCCGAGGTTGCCGAAACCATAACCTCAGGAAGCGTTGTACCTATGGATACTATTGTAGCACCTATCAGAATTTCGGGAAGCGAAAAACGCCTTGCAATATTGACAGAACCGTCAACAAACCAGTCTCCGCCCTTTATAAGACAGATAAGACCGACAACAAAAAGCAATACAGTAATTAACATAATTGTTATCCTCCTGTGACATGTTATAATTTACAATTATACACTAAAATATAATAAATTCCAATAAAAATTTAAAAAATTTTTTTCTTTTTGTTGAAAAACAAAAATCAATCTGTTATAATAAAGAGGATATTTATTTTCGGGAGGTATAGACTTGACAGGCAAAGGAACAGTCGTAAGCACCAAAAACGGCATGGCAACTGTCCGTGTACGCAAGTCGTCCGCATGCGGACATGACTGCGGAGAATGTAATCTCTGCTCCAATCCCGAAATAACAATAGATATCTTAAACCCCATTGGCGCCAAGATTGGTGATACCGTTATAATCGGCACACCATCGCATAATGTGCTCAAATGGGCATTCGTACTGTATATACTTCCCATATTGGGTGCCATGATCTGCCTTAGCATACTTTCTGCCTTTGACATGAGCTTTTGGGTATCTGTCGGCGCGGTGGTATTATGGACATGTCTGTGGTTTGTATATGCACGGAGCTACAGCAAACGCTCTGTTGGAGTAAGCTCCGCACTGGAGGTAGTAAATGAAGAGAATTAACATCATTACAGGTCACTACGGAAGCGGAAAGACCGAAATTGCTATAAATATGGCGATGAAGCTAAGACAAGAGCATGACAATGTGGTAATCTGTGACATGGACATAGTCAACCCCTACTTTCGCACCAATGACGCAAAGGCATTTCTGGAAAGCAAGGATATAAGGGTCATATCTCCCGACTATGCTTCCACAAATATAGATATTCCTGTTTTGCCGGGCGATATTCTGTCTGTCTTTTCGGACGAAAGCGTATATGCTGTTCTGGACCTTGGAGGCGATGATGACGGCGCTGTTGCTCTTGGTCAGTATAACAGGTATCTTTCCGAGCAAAGCTACGATATGTTTTTTGTATTAAACAGTCTCCGCCCCGATACAAGCAGTATAGGGGATATTGTGACTTTGGCAAATAACATAGAGTTTACAAGCCGTGCAAAAATTTCTGCACTGATAAACAACACAAATCTCTCATATCTTACAGAGAGCCATCACCTTACAGACAGTCTTGAATTTTCCAAAAAGGCGGCAAAGGCACTTGATGTTGAGCTAAGATACATCACAGGAACCAAAGAAATATTAAATTCCCTGCCCGATAGTTACAAAGACAAGGCAATGGAAATAGAACTGTTTATGAAATTACCATTTGATGCTATGGCGTAGCACTAAGTGATATATTTATATTTTATACTTATAAAAAGGAGGAATCATTATGGCTAAAGTTACATTCAGAGAAGACAGATGCAAAGGCTGTACTCTCTGTACAACAGTTTGTCCAAAAAAGATAGTCGTAATGGCAACAGACAGAATCAACGCTAAGGGTTTTCATCCTGCAACAGTTATTGAAACTGACAAGTGCATAGGATGTGCATTTTGTGCAACTATATGTCCCGACTGCGTAATCGAGGTAGAAAGATAGGAGGTAACAGTCAATGGGAAACAAAGTATTGATGAAGGGTAACGAAGCTCTTGCGGAGGCTGCAATCCGTGCAGGATGCAAGCACTTTTTCGGTTATCCAATAACACCGCAGACAGAGGTGTCTGCATACATGGCAAAGAAAATGCCTAAAATCGGCGGTGTATTTCTTCAGGCAGAATCTGAGGTTGCCGCAATCAACATGGTATACGGTGCAGGCGGTGCAGGTGCCAGAGTTATGACAAGCTCCTCAAGCCCCGGAATAAGCTTAAAGCAGGAAGGTATCTCTTACATAGCAGGTGCAGATGTACCCTGTGTTATAATAAATATAGTAAGAGGCGGTCCCGGTCTTGGCGGTATACAGCCTGCTCAGTCTGACTACTATCAGGCAGTAAAGGGCGGCGGACACGGTGACTATCACCTTGTTGTTCTTGCACCAAGCTCCATTCAGGAAATGGTAGACCTTACCTCAGAAGCATTTGACATCGGCGACAAATACAGATGCCCTGTTATGATAATGGGTGACGGTATGCTCGGTCAGATGATGGAGCCTGTTGAGTTCAAGGATACAGACACTTCCTCAATCCCCGAAAAGGAATGGGCAACAACAGGAACAGACATGAAGAGAAAGAAAAACATCATAAACTCTCTCTTTATAGAACCCAAGGACCTTGAGGACCTTGTTCTTGCAAGACAGAAGAAATATGATGAAATAACCAAAAACGAAGTAAGATATGAGGCTGTGGATACAGAGGATGCCGATATCATTCTTGTTGCATACGGTACAACTGCAAGAATTGCGAAGACCGCTATGGCAAAGGCGAAAGCAAAGGGACTCAAGGTTGGTATAATAAGACCTATTACCCTCTGGCCCTTCCCCTATGAAGCATTTGAAAATGCACTGAGTGACGGCAAGAAAAAGACCTTCCTCACAGTAGAAATGAGCATGGGTCAGATGATAGATGATGTCAAGATTGCCGTTAACGGAAGAGCAGATGTTGAATTCTACGGAAGAACAGGCGGAATAGTACCCACACCCAATGAGATACTTGGCAAAATAGAAGAAATTGCCGGAGGTGACAAATAATGGAAAAAGTATTTAAGAGACCCCACGCACTTACAGATATACCCCTCCATTACTGCCCCGGATGCCCTCACGGTATAGTACACCGTCTGGTAGCTGAGGTTATAGATGAGCTTGGTATAGAGGGTTCTACAATAGGTGTAGCACCTGTTGGATGCAGTGTGTTTGCATACAACTACTTTGAATGTGACATGCAGGAGGCGGCACACGGAAGAGCACCTGCTGTTGCAACAGGTATAAAGAGAGTACATCCCGACAAGGTAGTATTTACCTATCAGGGCGACGGCGACCTCGCTGCTATCGGTACTGCCGAAACAGTACACGCAGCTGCAAGAGGTGAAAACATCACTATCATATTTATAAACAACGCAATCTACGGAATGACAGGCGGTCAGATGGCACCTACCACACTTCTCGGTCAGGTGACACAGACTACTCCTTACGGAAGAGACTCCCAGAGAAACGGTAATCCCATAAGAGTAAGCGAAATGCTCGCAACTCTTGACGGACCCTCCTACATTGAGAGAGTAACCGTAGATACAATCCCTCACATAAAGGCTACAAAGGCAGCTATTAAGAAGGCATTTACAAACCAGATTGAAGGCAAGGGTTTCTCTCTTGTTGAGGTAGTATCCACCTGTCCTACAAACTGGGGCATGAGTCCCACAGAGTCATTTGACTGGATGAGAGAAAACATGCTTCCTCACTATCCTCTGGGCGTATACAAAGACACTTCAAAGGAGGAGAAATAATATGACACACGAGACAATATTTGCAGGCTTCGGCGGTCAGGGAATCCTCTTTGCAGGCAAGTCCATAGCATATGCCGGCATGATAGAAAACAAAAATGTATCTCATCTCCCCTCATACGGACCAGAGATGAGAGGCGGTACATGTAACTGCCATGTTATAGTCTCTGACGAGCCTGTTGCATCACCTATTATAGTAGAGCCTACTTCTCTTGTAGCTATGAATGCCCCCTCATTTGACAAGTTTGAAAATCAGCTTGTTCCCGGCGGAAAGGCATTTATAGACAGTACACTCGTATCAAGAGATGCCGAGAGAGACGATATAGAGGTATATAAGATTCCTGCAACAGATATGGCAAACAAAATGGGTCTTCCCAAACTTGCAAACATGATTCTTGTAGGAAAGCTTGTTAAAGAAACAGGCATGTTTACCTTTGATGAGCTTATAGATGCCATCAAGAAACTTGTTCCCGCTTCCAAACCCGAACTTTTGGAAAACAACATCAAAACAGTAGAAGCAGGATACAATTATCAGGACTGATAAAATTCATTTAAAAGTCAAACGGATGTAAAAAACAAAGTTTTTAATACGGTGTGT
>JAZSFO010000092.1:0-14777 GCA_045532255.1 Clostridia bacterium
CGTGTTCCCCGAGGGCTTTGACGGTCTTGAGGGATACCACTATCCTTACCAGAAGCCATTCCATGTAGGTGCGGTGAGAGAAGGCGATGAGCGTTTTATGCTCAACTATGAAAAGTACAGCCTTGAGAACACCAAGCTGGCAAGTGACGGTGTGCTTTCGGGCGGAGCATATATAGATGCTGACGGATTTGTAAGATTCCCGGATAAGGACGCTTCGATTGCAGTGAGTGATTTGGAATTCTATGACACGGGAAGCTATATACAGCTTACATATACTGCCGATAGATATAAGTTTGACGGAAGCAGTATTCCCCAGTTTAGTATTACCGTGACACAGAACGGACAAGAGGTTACCAAGGTTAATAAGCCTGTTGGATATAACTACAAGGATGCTCTTGACGGTCAGGGAACTATGAAGCTGTACTTAAAGGGAGATATAAGCGGAAAGGCAGATGTCAAAATAAGTGCTGATGCAGACTTCTTGCGCTTCTCCAAGATAAGGGTTAATCCCTGTAATTTCGAGGAGGAGAATGCTAAGCGTGCCTTCCCGTCGGATGCATCTGTAATACATATTGGAAGTGCAGATGAACTGATTAGCGGCGGTGCAGCTAACCCGCAGTTCTTCAACAGCTTTGCGGAAGGTAGTGTCGACGCGGATACAATATCCTATATAACACAATCCGGTAACCATACCTATGTATACAAAAACCGCGAAATTACCAATGATTCTTCCAAGCTTACCTTCCGTATCGGTTCGGGTCGTTTTTATTCTAACCTCTTGCTCAAGATACATATTGGCGGTAAGGACGGAGAGGTTATAGGCGAAATTGATGTATATCCTCTCTTTGCAGACTACGAGGTGGGTTCCGTATGGAGCACGCATAATATAACTGTAGACCTTAAACGAGTTCTTCCTGCAGGAACATATGATTTCTATGTAGAAAATGTTCCCTATCAGACAGAGAGGAATGACCAGAACAGCACATTCACTTGTACAACTGACCAGTATTATATGGCATTCCATAACTAAGAGGAGGTTACTATGATAAAAAGATTTACATCTTTTCTTACAGCATTGATCTTAGTTCTTGGTGTCGGCTCAGTAAATGTCTTTGCTTCAGATTTTAGTGTGACTGAGGTTTCCGTACCTGAGGGTGTTATACCCTCAGGTATCGGAGAGATAGTCGTTACTATGAGTGATGTAATAGACCCCGATACCATAGACAATATAAGATTTGTCCGCAGTGACGGTACCGATGTCAAGGGCGGATGTTATGTAGAAATCGGAGATAATGACACACAGGCTGTAGTAAGCTTCGGACGCCTTGATAAAGGAGACTACAGACTTGAACTTGACAGCGAACTTTTGTCCAAGGACGGAGTGGCAGCGACACCCAAAACTTGTGAATATTCTGTAGAAAACGGCTTGAACGGTCAAGTTCTTTTATACGAGGACTTTCAGGATATAGAACCGGGTGAGTATACGCGTGACGAGCTTAAAGAGCACTTGCCCGCCGGGCTTAATATTACGGGAAGCAATGCGGTTTATGAGATTGTCGAGTCACCTTCGGGAAGACGATATACTAAGATGGGCGTTGCTGCTGGCAAAACAGGCGGTGGTTGGTCAACTGTTAAGCTGGAATCCCCTATAAGCGAGGGAACAATCAACATAGATGTTGATTACTCGGGCGATGCGGGCACCTATGCAAAAAATCTGCTCTCCATATATGTCCTTGAAAGCGGAAAGGAAAAAAACAAGAAGTATACGCACGGAATGAGTTCCGGCTACGGTAATGGCAAGGCAAACTCGACTGCGACTTGCGGCGCGCCCGGTGGTGCTATAACAAGAGATAGTGATAGCTTCTGGAGCCTCAGATATGTCATAAGCCGCGGGGTAGATGACGAAAGTTGGACTGTTAAGGGCTATGACAAGGCTAATAATATGACAGAAATCTTCAGCGGAAGTATTCCTGTTAATACAATTCCTGTCATGCAGAACTTTTATCTTATGGATGGTTGGGGCGCTGCCTCTACAGGAGGTTATTGCTGCGTAGACGAAATATGTGTCTGGACGACTGATGAACAGAAGCTTGTTTACGCGGATAAATCAGCAGCTGTGACCGATGATGAACTTAATATTGTTCTCTTTGATGACGAAACCGAGGATAATATAGACGCTTATCTGATGCTTGACGGCAGTAGGGTAGATGCCGAGGTTACATATGATGCGGATAACAGAAGGATTACAGTTAATCCCGTAGATTATCTCATGCGAGGAGAGGAATACATACTCGGTTTTACAAGCGGTGACTATAGCGGGGAGGTTACAGTAAGTATAGAACAGTATCCGGCAGCTTTGACCGATGCTGTATATTCAGAAGGCAAGATAAGCTTTGATTTCGATGGGGATAAATCCCTCACTGATCTTAAGATATTTGCAGTAGGCTATGATGCCGAGGGCAAATTGATGCAGGGTGCTGTAGCTGCAGATTTCAATCCCGACAATAAGGAAATCTCAGCAGAAACTCTTGCAGAATGCACTACAGTTAAGCTTATGGTTTGGGAGGTACAGGACGGATATATGCGACCTGTATGTCAGACTGCAGAGCTTAGTATAAATAATTAAATTTAAGGAGTATAATAGTATGAAAAAGTATAACTTTATATCAATAGTATTAGTTTTATGTTTATTAATTTCATCTATGGGTACACTTTCTGTTTTTGCAAGCGAAACTAGCGTAAGCGGACCTTCATATACGAGTGATTTTAATGACCCAAAATGGCAGCAGGGTACAGCACTTAGCGCTGCGGAATTCAAGACAAAGCACGACTATATTAATACTACATCGACACAAGCAATAGATTGGTGCACTTTCACAGTAGATAAAGCAGCTGGTGATGATGATTACGCTGTAACAATAAGAACACTCCAAGCCATAAACCCGAATCTTAATATGGTTTTAGATGAGGCTGGGGAGGTTGATTACGGTGTATATGTCATTGATTATGATATCAAAGAGCCTACTGTAAATATGGATGGCATGGTTTCTCGTGTGATAACTCCTGAGAGTTCCAATTATTTTCTCTTCGCGTTCAGAAAAAATACTTCTAATAATAAAATGCAGCTTATGAAGACGGATTCTGTAAGCTCTAGTAAATATAATAATGGTTATGCTGTGGCAGATGGCGGCTACGCTAATGAAGAAGGCTGGTTCAGAATGAGAGTTGTACTTAGCAAAAACGAGGGTGCCGGCTGGACTGCAGATGTATATAACCTTGATTACAGCGAGGAAACGAGTATCATAAGCCATAATATACCCAATGCGGGCACTATTAAATACTTCCGTATGTATACCCCCTCTCAAAAAGACGTTGAAATGACCGTCAAAAATATTTCTGTTAAGCATACAAGAGCCCAAATCCGCAGACTTTCATATAAGAGTGATTTTGAAAACAGTGAAATATGGGAGGATGATAAAGAATATAGCCCTGCGGAATTCAATACAAAGCACAAATATTTTACTTCTAACTTTACAGATGCTGGAACCGATAGGCAATCTTTCACAGTAAAGAATGGCGCTTTAACATTAAAAAGTAAAGTATCCGCAGCCAATTGTCTTATAATGAATATGAATGGGGTTAGCGACGGTGTACTTGTCATAGATTATGATATGTACGAGCCTTCTATAGATTTGGATGGCATGGTTTCTCGTGTGGGAGTTCCTGATGATAGCGATAATTATCTCTTCGCGTTCAGAAAAAATACTACTGAGAATAAAATGCAGCTTATTAAGACGGACCATGTAGATACTAATAAATACGGTAATGTTGAAGGTAATGCTGTGGTAGATGGCGGCTTCGCTAATGAAGAAGGCTGGTTCAGACTAAGAGTTGTACTTAGCAAAAACGCTGGAGACGGCTGGACTGCAGATGTATATAACCGTGATTACAGCTTGACAAAGAGTATCATAAGCCATGATATACCCAATGCGAGCGCTATTAACTGGTTCCGTATGTATGCCAGCACTAATGGTGCTTCTGAAATAACCCTCAAAAACATTTCTGTTAAGCATACAACACTCTTCGGTGGGTTCGAAGCGCATAGGGACGGCGATACGGTTGAGTATGAGGCTGTTATAAAAACCGATATGAATGAGGGTGCAGTTATTATAGCGGCTCTTTATCAAGGTGATGAGCTTATAAATTCTCAGACACGTAACTTGGCAGACATAGAGGACGGAAAAATAGATTTCGACTCATTCGACCTTCAAGGAAGAAATTATGATAACCTTACAGCTAAGTTTATGATGTGGGATAGTCTTGAGGGTCTTACACCACTTGATACAAGCGTAGAAATGGAAGTCCTGGAAAACACCCCGGAAGACACACCTGCAGAGTGATGACTCTGTAATTTGTCAGAATTACTTATTGTGGCGGGGGAGCAGTACACATTGCTCCCCCCATACACCGATAAAGGGTGTAGATATATACCAGAGAACAATACCGTGACAGAGGTAAAAACATGGACGGTAAATACCTTATGTCACGAAGAGCAAACCTTTTCCGAAACGATTTTATTCACCAAGGGACATACAGTGTTTGCTATAATCAATTAAAAGAAAGGAATGATTTGCTTGAAAAAACTCCTTAAGATATTTTTCTTAAGCCTGATTATCGTATTGAGTTTTTGTGTAGCCGCACATGCCGCAGAGAGTGTACGAATCAATGGAGATACCTACACACACGGCTCAGTTACCAAGAAGAATACAGGCGGCTCTGTCGGTATGACGGGTGCCAGAACGGCAGGATATACCGTGGATTTTGATACAGCACCCTCGACTATGGATATTGTCCTTGGTACCTCTATAACCTCGGGTAACATAGTTGAAATCCGTCTTGATAACTCTACAAGCGGTGAGCTTCTTGCAAAAATTGATACAAGACAACTGGCTTCTTCCGCGTGGGGGAGCTTCACCTATACTGTTCCTCTTACTGCAGACCTATCGGGAAAGCATATTATCTACTGTGCTTTCAAGGGCGGTACACATGATTTATTCAGATTGGTGTTTACTGTTCCCAGTCCCGATGACTACTACGGAAGCTTCAGCGAAAAGAAGGATGCTTTCGCAGACATAAGCGAAAGTGATTACCGTACAGATATTAACCTCCTTGCACAGCTTGGTGTGATAAAGCCCATTAAGGACGACGGCTTTAACCGTTTCGACGGAAAGGCACTTGCTACAAAGAGAGATTTTATAAATGCTCTTTATACATTTTACGGAAAAAATGCTTCTTTTGGAAGCAGCGATATTGTCTTTTCGGATGTAAGTGAGGATGATCCGGATTACAATAAAATTATGTGGCTTGCCTCCGTGGGTGTGCTGAAGGCTGACGCGAATTCCGCCATCAATCCCGACGGTGCAGTAACTCTGGACGATGCTCTCGGTATGCTTTGCCGTTTGCTTGGATATGAGTACAGATTTGAGGCTGGCAAGAGCTATATATCAATTGCCAAATCACTGGGACTTATGTCAGGTCTTAATCAGACCTCCTCAAAGCTCAGAAGAGAAGATATGGTTGTTTTGCTCTGCAACACCATAGAAAGCAGCTATGACGAGCTTAGCGGAATTTATACTGATGGCGGTCTGATTTTCGATACAAAAGAATACATTCTTGAAAACACAGGTAATGTTTATATGTCAGAGGGTATTGTTGCGGCAAGCTATAGCAACAATCTGTATTCGATAGACAATATGACCCCAAGCGGTGAAGTGAAGATTGGCGATGTGCTCTACAGTGTAGGAAAGACAGATGCAATTAACTATCTTGGCTTTAAGGTTAAGTTCTTCTATAGTGTAGACGGCACCAAGAAAACACTTCTTGCCCTTGTACCTCACGAGGATGTCGAATATGTTAGGATAAAAGGCTCTGATGAGCTTTGTGGGGTTTCCTCAGATTATATTTCTTATATGGTATCTGATGATGAAGAAAAATGCAGTATTAACTCCAGTACTGTAGTTATGTATAACGGAAGACCTACGGGAGAGTCGGTAAAATCGCTTATCGGCGATACAAAGTATTTTTCGGGCGAGCTTTTGCTTATCAACAATGATGGAGACAAATATTTTGATGTTATCTTTATCGAACAGAGCGAAACCATGATTTTCGGCGGTGTAAATAAATCGGGAATATATGATTTGATTACAAAAAAGGTAACAAATATCGGCGATATTGACGATGCAATGGTATTCGTTAACGGAATAAAAAGCGAATGGAGCTCCGTAAAAGCAGGTAGTGTCCTTGATGTTTACATAAGCAGTAACAAGAAGGGAAATATTCTCACAAGAATATATGTGTGCGAAGACGAAGTGCTTGGAGTTATTGAGGAAATCGTTGACGGAAGTCTTGTACTTGAAGACGGAACTCAGTATAGGCCCTACAAGACCACCGTTAAAGACCCTGATGTAGGTATGACGGTTGTGCTTAAGCTTAACTCCGCGGGTCTTTATGTAGACTACTCCACCGAGATAGGCGAGAAGCTTGCACTTGTCCTTAACAGTGGTGCAAATAATCTGGAAGGACTCAGTCCCGAGGTTGGTCTCCGTATACTCACAGAGGAGAACGAAATTACAGCACTTTATTTTGCAGACAGAGTGTATGCAGACGGTGTACTTGTAACAGATGCCAAGGCACTCTGGAACGGTACAGGAAAGTTTGTCGGCGGTCTCGAAGCTCGTGTGACCGAAAACAGTGTTGTTCGCTATGCACTTAATCCCGATGGTAAAATCACTATGATAGATACCAAGGAGCCGGGTGCCGGAGGCGTCAATGATACTCTTACTCTTCTTGTGTCTAAAGCGACAAGCGGATACAATATACGAAAAACTGTAATTACCAATTCCAGTCTTCTTGAGCTTTGTGTGCTTGAAAGGAATTATAAGGTAATTAAGGTTGATACAAAGGCAGGAGAGACTGCACATCAGTTCATGGGAGCCTTTGGACAGAGCGATACGGCACGAAAGCTTGATGCGTATACCACCAAGGGCGGCACTGTTGCGGCTGACCTTCTTGTGTGGGATGCAGGCTCAGCCGGAACTACAGAAGACCATTTTGTACTTCAGACAAAGGGTTATACGATTGATGCTGATGGCGAAACTGCAATTATGCTCAAGGGTATTTCCTCAAGCGGAAATGTCACCTATATAATTGACCAAAATATCTATAAGGCTGATACCGAATTCAAGGCAAAGGTTGACTCACTTCTTCCTGGTGATATAATGCAGGTTGCCCTCACAAGTAAGAAGAAGGTTTCAAATATAGCAATAAGATATATGAGAGACGGAAGTGAATCACGCTCAAATGGTGTGGTTGTTCCTTCCATACACAGCGGCAAGCACATAATGGAAAGAAATGATGCATACGGAAAACAGTATTGGTTTGAAGTAACAGACCGTGAAAATGATATTCTTATAGCAAAAAGAAATAATGGTACAGTAGAGGAGACATTCTACATTGACTGCAGCGGTATCATCGTTATTACGGTTGATAAAGACGGCGGAAAATATACAGCTGAGCTTAAAGGCAGTGATACAAGCCTTATTACAGTTGGAACTCAGGCAGTTGCATGCAGTAAGGGCTATACATACACACCGTATCTGTTGGTTGTTTATAAGTAATGGGAGGGATATTGATTATGAAAAAAATAATAACTAAGGCTCTGCTTTCCTTACTTATTCTGTGTATGCTTTCGGGAAGCCTTGCTATGGCATCCGACGATGCTCTGACCGTTTTACCGAGCTTTAATGTAGAAACAGGAGAGCTGGTAATAGCAGGAACCATAGAGTGGGATAGAGGTAATATCCCCGTAGTAATGACATTTATGCAGGGAGATACCCTTATTGATGCACAGCAGACCATCTCTGCTCCTTCCAATAATGGCATATCTGAATTCAAATTTGATGCAATACCGTTTGATAACACTACACCGAGCGGCGATTACAACATATATGTTTCAGCAGATTATATAGGTGTATCTGTTTCCGAGGTTTATACCTATGATGGTGCTGACCGTCGTTTTGAAGCTTTGAATGCTATCAACTCAGCTATCAAAGCCGAAAGCGAAACCTCACTCATAGCTGCCTTGTCAATTGGAAAAGGCTTTATATGCGAAGGCGATGAAGTACTCTTTGATTCGAGCGAAGATGCACAGAAGAATTTTGCACAGCGTATGATAGAGAAGGGTACATATACTCAGCCCGAGAATTACGAGACAGATGAGAATGTTAAAATTATAAATGACTCTCTGGCACTTATATCTGCCAATTACAAGGAGCTTCTTTTGTATGCTGAGGCTGTGGATATAAATAGTGAGTTAAAGCTCGATGCCTGGCTTACAAAGTATGCTGAAGCAAACGGCTTCTACGACGAGGACGAAGCTACAGATTACAGCGAAAATGAGCTTATTGAGTATTTTAATGATGCAAGGGATATAGCTTCCTTCTACGAAAGGATACCCTCCTTGGCAATAGGTGCTGAGGACTTCTCAGAGCTTCGCGCAGACATGCTGATTTCTGCAGTTTTGACTGTTGCCCAGGAGGCAAATTACTATGAACTGAGGGAAATCACAGAAGAGCTTTCTTCTCTGTTTGACCTTGACACGAGTGACTTTGACAAATTAGGCGATGCAAAGCAGACAGAAGTATATCAGATACTTTCGCAGCAGACATTTGATAGCCTTAGCGATTTCTCAGAAGATTTTGATGATGCCGTTGAAGAAGCTTCAAACTCTGATTCAAAAGGTTCCTCTTCCGGCAGAGGCTCTTCCTCCAAGGGAGGTACATCCTATATACCTGTTTCGGGCAATACTGCAGTAGGTACTCCGCAGACCGCAGAAGTGTTTAATGACCTTTCGGGCTTTGCATGGGCAAAGACAGCTATAGAAGCTCTGAGCAGTCGCGGTATTATATCGGGCAGAGGTGCAGGGCTTTTTGACCCCGCAGCACAGGTTACGCGTGCAGAATTTGTCAAGATGGTTGTAAAGGCATTTGGTATTCCTGTTGCTCAGTATAACGGAAGCTTTGAAGATGTTTCCGTAGGTAGCTGGTATGCAGAATATGTTCAGGCAGCATCGAGCAGCGGTTTAGTTACAGGTGTTGATGCTACTCACTTTGTTCCCGATGCACCTATAAGCAGACAGGACATGATAGTTCTTCTTTACAGAGCTAAAAACTTCACACCGTCTTCAAATGCAAAAGATGTATTTACTGACTCATATGCAATAAGCGACTATGCAAAGAGTGCTGTTTATACACTTTATGAAAAGGGTATGATATCAGGAAGCGGCAACGGTACTCTGGAGCCTTTAAGAAGTGCATCCAGAGCAGAAGCAGCGCAGATGATATATAATATAATCAGATAATTTAGTGAAGTGGCAGAAATAGCTCAATGCATTTCTGTCACTTCATTGCATCAAGAAGAAAGGAGACACATGGCAGTGTTTAAGCTATTTGATGATTTCAAAACACATGATGACAACCAGCAGCCATATTCCCTTAGGGTAGAACGCCATACGGAAATAAGGGATTTACACGCAGGTGTTGATGAGAGAGGCTTTTCCTTAAGGTCCATAGGCAATCGGTTTGTATTTAACACACCGTCTGTTAAGACCTTTAAGCTCAGCATGAAATACTGTTATACCTTTATGCAGGAGTATGACCCCTCGTTTAACATACTCTTTGGCTATAATACCGCTTTGAGATGCGGATATGGCCTCAGCTTTGTATACATTCTTGGTGGCGGCATGAAGGTTTCGTACATCAGGATTAACAGGATGAAAATAGAGACGATTTCTTCTCTCATGCTTCCTCTTTACAGCATTTGCGATGAAGAATCCACACAGCTTAATATATCGTTTGATGGCGAGAATCTTACAGGCGATATAGACGGACACGGATTTTCCTTCTGTGCAGAGGAGACCTCAGGATATCTTGCAATAGAACGCAAAAACTTTATAGGTGAGCTTATAATAAGCGATTTCTCCATGGAAAGTGAAGATGATTTGCCCGAGGAAATTATTCTTAAGAAGCAGACCGTAGAAATTCCTCTTACAGACGGCGGAGATATTCCGTATCTTTTCAGCTACGAAATTAAAAAAATCGGGGATATATGTTATCTTGATACCGCACTCTTTGGCGGTACTGCTTCAAGAAAGCTCAACCGTGAGGACAGACCGGGTCAGTATGTGGCGGAAATTGATGTCTTAACATCCCCGTTTGTCAAGCTGATGAGCGGTGACAAAGAACAAAAGTTCAATATATTCAACGGAGAAAAGATGATAGTAGACCCCAATATTTTCTGGGAATGCCTTAAAAAGCACTACGGTCATCCCGAATTTCCTATAAGAGGACGCTTTGTAATAAGTGACACCTTGATATGTGATGAAATGCTGATAAGCTACGGCTATGAAAAGCTTAGCTGCGGAGGATATTCTTCACAGATAGGCGGTCCGAGCGAATATATCTTTACCGTAGGCGGTGAGCTTATATATTCAGGGGAATCCCTTGGCGAAAGTATGTTTGAGCTGTTTTCTCCCAAGGATAAATTTGCTGTATCACTTATTCCAAAAAATGCTTATAAGAGGGAAGATATCATAGCTCACATAGAAAGCAATCACTATTTTCATGTGGGCGAAGAAATTAAATTCACTGCATCCTTTAAGACGAAAATGAATGCAGAGCATTTTTCTGTAAAGGCAGAGATAAGAGATGTGTATGACTCATGCACTCTTAAGCACCTTGAAACAGAGGATGAATTATCAAAGTGGAAATTCGGATATTCACAAATCTCCTCTTTAGTCGCCACTGAGCCTATGGAGCTTGGTGTGTATAGGATAGTATTTACATTTTACTACGGAGACAGCGTTTATAAGTGTTATGACAAGGTGTTTGAGGTCTTTGACAAGGACAGCGAGGTGTCTCCTGCTGTAGCTAGCGGACTTCCTTATATATTCTCTATGCCCAATGAACAGAAATGGCTTATGCGTAACAGCTTTGACCTCTGGACACCCAAGGCATCATGTGACCTGGGACACTATATATCCTGCATAACCGATACACCTATTGAGGCAGAGACAAGGAGAGTGTGGGAGGTAATCAAGCCATTTGGCAGAGAGTGGTTTGCATGGCTTTCGGACAGAACGGTCCGTGACTGGAGTATAGAAAGCCACCCGGATGTTGTTAAAAATTCCGATTACCTGTATGTACCTGCAAAAACGGAGGTATTTCCCTTAAGAAACGACCTCTATCTTGCAAGGACATATCAGAATCCGGAGTTCCGCAAATATCTGCATGAATTTATGGATTTAAATCCCGATATTGCATCTAAGCTTACATATAAGAAAACAGAAACTCTTGATTACATTACTCCGCCAATATTTGATGAATCGGGCAAAATTCCCATATACAAGGACTTTACCTATGAGCATCTTAAAAATCTTATGGATACATGCCATAAGGAGTGGATGGAGTTTGCACTGGGTAAGCTTCTTGATAATTTCCGTGAGCAGAACAAGGAGCTTAAGAAAATCAATCCGAGCTTTAAGAGGTCTGCATACGGACCGTTTAATCAGTATGTAACACCCGCACTTTCATACCATACCATCAAGGCTTTTGGCAATATCCCGTACGAAAGTCTTAGTGAGGATGTGTATACAGGCTTTGCCATATTTGAGGATTATCCCAATACATGTGCATATCAGACATACCGCGGTGCATTTGCAGTTATGACAATTCTTCTTCACTGTCCGCATCTGAGGCTCTATCCCGAGCAATACAAGGGCGGAGGCAAAAAGGGCGGATGTATAGACGGTGCGGTTAAATTCTCCCATGCCCCTATGGGAGCACATATAATGCCTCCATACTTTAATACAACACACTCGTTTGAGTTTGTGTTTAACACAGCCAGAAGAACAGAGAACGGATATGAGTATTGGAATACATATGGTTTCCACAGACCTAATTATCAGCCTGAACTTATGGATTGTCTGGTAAAGGACTGGAAAAAGGCTCTTGACTTCAAGCCCAAAAAGCCCCTGCGTACTATGGCAATGATTACTGAGTATTATGAGGATGAGGATATATATGATGACAGCATCATCAATTTCCACGGACATACCAATCTCTACAATGTAAGCGAGGAGGCACACGGATATATCTATGAATGTGCAAGAGAGGGCGGACTCAATGCTCCCTTTGCACTTAAGGCGGACAGCCTTAGATTATTGACTGCGGAAGAATGTGATGTCCTTGTTCTTCCTACACTTCGTTATGCAGGCGAGGATGTTAAGAATGAGATACGCAGACTGTATAATGAAGGAGTTTCGCTTTTTGCAGTAAGTCACATTGACGGACTTGAGGATATATTCGGCGTAAAACCCGACGAAAGGACAGAGTACATAAGTACACTTTCTTCCTCAGACGGTGAGCTTGAAGAAATTTACCCCAATGATGCGCATTTCCGTTACTCATCAGACGGCGCAGAGGTTCTTGTTTCTGCCCAAGGCGGTACACCTGTTCTTATGAAGCATGATAGGGCGGTACTTCTCAACTCCGCAGTTTCCACACTCGGTCACGAGTGCTTTGAAGGTGCGGCAGGCAAGGGCAGAAAAAATATAAGCACTATTATGAGAAATGCTGTTACCAAGACTCTAAGGGATATATCAGAACCGCTCGCAACAGGAGAAAATGTAGGCATAACCCTGTTTGAGGATGTAAACGGCAAAACAAATATGCTGTGTATTGATTATTCGGAGTATACTAATGACGCCAAGGATAGTAAGCTTGCAGTTGTCAGATTGAACATCAATGTAAAAGAAATAAACGCTGATAGAGAATTTTGCTCTGTAAGAGACAGCGATGGGTATATCCGTGAAATCCGCTTTAAAATCAAAGTTCACGAGGCTGTTATGTTTACGATGGACGACAATTCAAATTGAAAGGATGGACTAAATGAAGAAAAGACTATTTGCTTTAGTACTGGTGCTTGCACTTTGTCTTCAATGCTTTGGTGCATATGCGGCGGATGAGCCTGATCCGTATACACCCGGTGAGATTACATATAAGATGAACTTTAATGACTACCGTGACCTAAAAGGTGCTAGCATAACGGAACAGGATGAACTGAAGCTGGGTGATGGTGACTCACCGGAGTTTGATATGCTGTTTCCGCTTGATGTTGCTTCGGTTGAAATAACTTATTCTGCAGATGTAGCGGGTACTCTCAATATGACTATTGAGGAAAATTCCTATGATTTCGACCTTAAACCAGGGGCAAATGTAGCAACCACCTGCAAGGTAATTGACAGAAAGGGTTCTCATGTTGTAAAACTTACTTCTAAACACGATGTGACAATTAAATCAATCGTTTTTACAAAGATTGAGAAGCGTCGTGGTAGTAAAAACGATATAATTGTAGAGCTAAACGATTATGACAAGGCACTTCAGTCAACAGTCGTTGTCAAATTAAATTCCGTTGCACTCAAGGTAAACGGTGCAATGAGATACATTGATTATGACGATACTACACTTACACCTCTGGTACTTGACAATGTTAAAGACGAAGTATATCTGCCCATTCATACAGCGGCAAGAGCACTGTCTGTATACTACGAGGATTATCCCAATTTGGAATATGTGTATCTTTCTGATGATAATTTTGAATTATATGCAACACCGGAAGAAAGATACACTATTAGAAACGGTCGCAAGGAGGTTCTTGAAGACTTTGAAGTACGTGAAGGCGAAAGGACATATGTTCCGATTCGTCAGATGGCAGAGCTGTTTGGCAAAACCACAGAATTTGTGGACGACTTTGTTATAATCGATGACCGTATCTGTGTCAAAAATATTATAAATAATAAAGATGTAATGGATGGTCTCGAAGAAGAATTTGCTAAGTTTGATAAATCGCTCATACACACAGGAAAGGTGTACCATGTGTCCCAGTCGGGAGGAGCAAAGGATACCAATAACGGAAGCGAGAATGCTCCCTTCCGCACAATCCAGAGGGCGGCAGATGTTGCGCAGGCAGGTGATACTGTAATCATTCATAAGGGTGTATACCGCGAGACAGTAGTTCCCAAGAATGACGGTACTGCAACCGCTCCGATTAAGTATATTGCCGCAGAGGGCGAAGATGTTACAATCTCAGCCTTCGAAAAGGTATCTGGTTTTGAACAAAGCCCTGATAATAAAAAAATATATACTACAACTGTTCCCAAAAGCATGGGCTTTGACAGAAACTTCATTATCATGAATGACGAAATCATTCGTGAGGGACGCCATCCCAATTCGGACACCAAAGAGGGGGGTACGGGACCTCATCCACTATATAATGATAAGGTCAATGTTCTGCGTGCAACAATGGGTGATGTCAGCCTCAAGGACGACTCAAGTGCACTTGAGCAGACAGCAACAAGTAATATTGACTTAAACCAGGACGTAGCGAATTACTGGAAGGGCGGAACCTTTGTAACCTTTACAGGTTATGCTTGGACGCTGTCCTATGCCAAGATTGTAAGCAGCACAAAGGGCAGTATGAGAGTTCGGGGCTTCACAACGGGCCCGTATGGTATCAACAAACAATATACTGAAAAGAAACAGTCTGACTACGGATATATTACAAACCATATAAATACGGTAGAACAGCCCGGAGAATGGTACATAGACCATGGTACAAGACAACTCTACATGATACCGCCCGAAGGAAGCGACCCCAATACA
>JAZSFO010000081.1:0-3415 GCA_045532255.1 Clostridia bacterium
GGATAGCTGAAGTTGATACAGAAATCAAATCCCAGCATCTTTCCAAGTCCCCTCGCCATATCCGAATAGCCTGCAAAGTCAAAATATATCTGCAGGGAATATCCAATCGCTCCAATCCATGCGCCCAGTGTACCGTAACAATGAACATCGGCAGAAATATTATTCCATATTATTCCAAACTGATTTGCAAGAAGTACCTTCTTTGCCAGACCGATTATAAAGAGCCTTACGCCGTTAGAAAACATTTCCCACGAGACATGTCTGTCTTTTATTTTGCGTTCTACATCAGTATATCTAACTATCGGACCTGCAATAAGCTGGGGAAAAAGCGATATATACGCCGCAAAGTCAATAAAGTTTTTTGTACTTCGGCAATCGCCCCTGTATACATCTATTACATATGACATAGCCTGAAATGTATAGAACGATATACCAATCGGAAGCAGGATATTAACCGTCGGCAAAGTGCTGAGTATCGGCAAAATTCTCAAGGTGTCAAGCAAAAGAGATGTATACTTAAAAAAGCCCAGTGCCCCTAAGTTTACAGCCACACACAAGATAAGAAGCAGCTTCTTCAGTCTGTATGATATGTTTCTGTCAAGAAACAGAGCAAAACCATAGTTTACAAGTATTGATGCGAGCATAAGAAGAACATATACAGGCTCACCGTATGCGTAGAAAATAAGGTTTGAAAAAAGCAGAAACGCATTTCTGTATTTCTGAGGAAGCATAAAGTTGACTATTATTACTATGGGCAAAAACAAAAGTAAAAAAACCAAACTCGAAAATAGCATTATTATATTCTCCGATTTATCATATTCTTACACACAGATGGCGGTGTAAAAACCCATGTTTTTTTCACCGCCTTGCGTTGGGGATAGGAAAAATTTAGCTCATCCCCATTTTAAATCAGTTATATTTGCTGTATATAGAATTCATAACTTCATAATCAGGCGATAGAAACATTGATATTCTGTTGCCCTTTCTCTCCACCTTGCATTTCTGTGCAAGTGCATAGTTCAGCGCATCATAACCCTTTGACTGCTCAACAAAGGAAGAGTGCTTTGCTTTAAGAAAATTCTCTGCTCTTTGTGCAGCCGCATCGTCCTTTGCCTCAACCATTACAACCTCATGGGGAAATGTGCCTGCCATAACAACAAAGCCTGTGGCATCCTTAATATCCGATGCATCTATTCCGTAAAGAGAGCATATAGCAGATGCGTCAAGATCCATTGCTCCGTCAGCACCAACTGTATTCTTTATTTCGCTGAGTATTTCCGTGAGGGATGCGGACGGCTTTGAAACCGGCTTGTCAGGGGTTTCTTCCTTTTCCGCTTCAGGAGGCTCTGTCTCGGGCTGTTTTTCTTCCTCTTCGGGCACTTTTTCCTTAACCTCTGGTTCCTGCTTTTCTTCAGTTCTTGTAATATTTTCTATTTTCTTTTCTTCTTTATCTGTACAGCCCGATACCGCCAAAGCAAAAACCAGAGCCGTAGCTAAAATGATTAAAAGCTTTTTCATATACTTACCCTTTCCCTTTATATATTGGGTGCATGTGTTCTCAAATAATCTATCCAGACCTTATCCGCCTCAAAGCTGAAGTGTATTCCCATACTCTTCGGGTCACTGCAATACTCCTCTTTGAGATTACCCTTCTTGTCAACTACAGCCTCTGTAACATTGACATAGAACCAACCCTTCTCTTGTGCAAGCTCAAGCATTCTTCTGTTATATTCATTTATGATGCTGTTATTGAGCTTTGTGCTTTTGATGGGACTGTCCTCGGTCATGGGTGTTACGGACTGGAGAATAATCCTTGCATCAGGAGACTTTGCTGAGATTTTGTCTATAAGATTAACCATGTCATTAACGCAGTCGTCAAGTCCGAATGACAGGCTGTTGACACCAAGCATTATATATACCTTTCTTGCTCCGCTTGCCTTAACCGCATCTTCAACCGTCATCTTTGTACCCTTATATACAGGGTGCTTTGACTCATCGGAAACAGGCCAGTGGGCATTTAGGGGACTTAGGCTTCCTGCACAAAGGAAGGTTGCATCGCCAAGTGCCTTCGTAGACGCACAGTAGTACTGCAGAGACATCGAAACAGAGTCGCCGACAAATGCCGCATCGCTGAAATACGACAAATCCACACTCTCGCTCTCACCCACATAGGCGTGGTGATTGCGAAGCAAAAAGTACTGTCTGTATTCGTCATAAAGTCCGAGATACACACCGTCTGTTGTATCCAAAGGCTCTGAGTTGTCATCAAGCGGTGCTGTCATTGCAGACATAACGCCCGAAACCATCTTGCAAAGCTCTGCTCTTGTAATCGGGTCATACGGCCTGAAGCATCCCATACCATCACCCGAAACAATTCCTGCAAGTCTTGCCGCAACAACATGCGAACGAGCAAAATCCCTTATTGTAAGGCTGTCTTCAAAGGGGTCCTGAGTTCCAATCTTTTTGAGCTTAATGTCCTCATGGTTAATAAATCTCATAACCATCGTACAAAGCTCATCCCTGGCTGCCTGACCCTTGGGATTAAATGTATCGTCACTATAGCCCTTGACTACACCGTTTGCATATGCCCAGCAAATTGCATCATATATCTCGCCGTCATCTGTAACATCGGTAAAGGGAATTTGCTTATTAAATTCATCATCAGCTCCAAAAAGCCCATGAAGCCTGTAGAAAAGAAGTACGATTTCCTCTCTTGATGCAGGACTGTCACCCTGAAACTCGCTGTCATCATCGAGAATTCCTGCACTATAGAGCGAATATACCGAGTCAAAATACCAATTATCATCCGTAACATCCTTATAGGGCATAAGAGGGGCTTCGTCCGACTTTATAAAAGTTGCAGAGAGCATAACGCTCAACGCAACACAAAAAACTACTATATATCTTATGTATCTGCTAAGATTCAAAATGTATCACCATATTTCTATTATTTTCGACTACAATATTGTACCATACATGCATAAGCGTGTCAATGAAATCTGTAACAACTTTTTAAGAAATTTTTAAATTTTTTCGTAATTAAAATACGAACAATTCTGTAAAGGGTAAATTTTATAATACGCTTCATCAGAGGATATCCAATCGTTGCTAAGTGCGTATTTCAAGAACATCTGCCTAAAATCTGCACAAAAAACGAAGCCGCGCTGACAAGCTCACTCAGAGCTTGGCATCGCTAAAATTACCGAAACCGCAGCGGGAATTGATTTTCGGCAATTTTACTCCGTTTTTTGCTGGATTTCAGGCATCTGTTTTAACTTGAAATCCGCAAAAAGCACCAGATTGGATAACCTCCGCTGTGCGCTCGTTCGATATGCGATGTCCCATAGCACACGCCTTATGAATTTTGGGGCAAAACATTCGACACAAATCAAAGTCAAAATTCCGTAAAATCGAC
>JAZSFO010000031.1:0-9759 GCA_045532255.1 Clostridia bacterium
AAGATTAGTTTGCCGATTTATAATATTTACATATATTATTAGGAACGAGAAAATCCAGTATTTGTTCAACAGTCTTTAAAAAAATCGAATTATGTCGAATAATGCTGAAAAATATTTGACGGAGATTATGCATATGGATAACAAAATACAAATATTTGAAGATAAAAGAATAAGAACTGCATGGAATGAAGAAACAGAAGAATGGTATTTTTCTGTTATTGATGTAGTTGGTGTATTGACAGAACAGCCTACACAACGTGGAGCAAGTAATTATTGGGCAAAGCTCAAAGAACGTCTTAAAGCTGAAGGTGCAGATCAGTTGCTGACAAATTGTCAGCAACTGAAAATGAAATCGCCGAAGGATGGTAAATATTATAAAACAGACGTGGCTGACACCGAGCAACTGCTCCGTATCATTCAGTCTATTCCCTCTCCAAAAGCAGAGCCATTTAAATTATGGTTGGCACAAGTGGGGAGAGAAAGAATTGAGGAAACTGTCGATCCTGAATTGACTATCAATAGAGCATTGGAGACATATCTTAAAAAGGGATACACAAGAGAATGGATAAATCAAAGGCTGCAAGCAATACAAGTACGCAAGGAACTGACTGATGAGTGGGACAAGCGAGGAGTACAAAAGGGCATTGAATATGCTGTACTTACTGATGAGATTACAAAAGCTTGGTCTGGAATGACGACAAGAAAATATAAAAACCTCAAAGGTCTGACCAAAGAAAATTTGCGTGACAATATGAGTACACTTGAGCTGGTATTAAATATGCTCGCAGAAGCAACCACTACAGAATTATCAAAAACAACCAATCCTCAAAATTTTGAAGAAAATATTAATATTGCTAAAAAAGGCGGAGGGATTGTCGGGGATACAAGAAAGGCTATCGAAGAATCCTCCGGAAGACCTGTTATCACATCCAAAAATGCAACTGAACTAAATCAGGTAGTAGTTGATTTGATTGAGGGTATTACAGAAGATAAGGAATAAATTTTGAAATTTAATAAATTAGTTTGCCGATTATAAATATTTACATATACTATCAGGAGCAGGAAAATTCAGTATTCCTGCAGGTTCTAAAGAATTTTGTTCAAGGAAAAATCAGTGAAAAATTAATGGGAAAATAGTAGGTTCTATTATTCGCTGTTCACCTGACTTGACACGAACCTAACATTGCTTATACAGCACAATGAGAATTTGTGTCATATCGAGTTTTGGGTGGAACGAAAAATGCATTTATTTTTAAACAAAAACTTCTTGAAAAATGTTTAAAGATGTTGTATAATGGTTTTGTGTAATAATATTTATATGTATAAAAAGGAGGCATTTTTTGTGAAAAAGTTTATAGCAATTATGATTACATTGGTGATGGTTGTTGCATTGGTTGCTTGCGGTGGCGCAGGAACTAAGATGACAATGGGCACAGGTGGTACAGCCGGTACATATTATGGTTATGGCGGTGTTTTAGGACAGTACATTAAAAATAACGCAGGAATTGATGTTACAGTTGTTTCCACCGATGGTTCAAAAGCAAATATTCAGGGTATTGCTGCCGGTGACTATCAGTTAGGCACAGTGCAGTCAGATGTTATGTCATATGCATGGGCAGGTACTCGTTCTTTTGAGGGAGAAGGCAAAATTGATTCATTCCGTACGGTTGCTGGTCTTTATGCAGAAACAGTACAGCTTGTTACAATGGACCCTTCCATCAAATCTGTAAAGGATTTAAAAGGCAAATCAGTTTCAATTGGTGCTCCCGGTTCAGGTGTTTACTTTAATGCGATTGATGTGCTCACTGCAGCAGATCTTACAGAAACCGATATTAATGCACAGTACCAGTCATTTGCTGATAGCGCAGATGCTTTGAAAGACGGTAAAATTGATGCTGCATTTATAGTTGCAGGTGCTCCTACACCCGCAATCACAGAACTTTGCACAACAAATGATGCATACTTAGTTCCTATTGACGGCGAAATTGCAGAAAAACTTATGGCTTCATGTGACTTCTATTCAGCACTTACAATTCCTGCAGGTACATATAACGGCCAGGCAGATGATGTTACAACAGTAACAGTTAAGGCAACCTTGATTGTTTCGGCGGATGCATCAGAAGATGATGTTTACAAATTAACCGCTGCAATCTTTGATAATATCGAAGCAATCTCTGCCGAAAATGCAAAAGGCACAGAATTGAGCTTAGAAAATGCAACACAAGGACTTACAGTTCCATTCCATGCAGGTTCTGCTAAATACTTCAAAGAAAAAGGAATCGAAGTAGCAGCACAGTAATTATGATTTTTTGGCTGCGGCGAGTTTCGCCGTGGCCTTTTTGTAATATAACCGGAGGAGAGAAATTTTAAGATGTTATTCAAAAAGAAAACACAAGAACCCCAGGAGACAATGGATCTGGATGCCGTTATGAAGAAGTTTGACAGAGAATCGAACACAAGGGTATGGGAAGGTGTGCCGAAGATATTAGTTACATCTGTACTTGCTTTGTTTTCTTTGTTTTGCCTTTATGTAACATTGTTTGCCAGTTGGCTCGAGGAACTTCGTCTCACGACTTTTGTGGCATCTATCATATTTATAGGGTACCTTATGTACCCCGTAAAAAAAGGCAAACAACGCACAAACTATATGCCATGGTACGATTTTATTATTATGATTATGGGCACGGGAGCATTTCTTTATTATGCTTTTAATGCCAAAACAATCATCCAACAAGGAAGTAATTTTGAATTGTACCAGATTATGATAGGTGTTGTGGGCGTTTTGGCTTTAATTGAGCTTTGTCGTCGAAGTGTTGGTCTGCCAATTATTATTGTGGCAGGATGCTTTGTGGCGTACGCTCTGATATGGGGTCTTTCAAACCCCACCTTTACAGGCAAACTAAATTATATCATCCGCTATCTTTTCTACGGAAAAGAAGGTGTACTTTCAACACCCGTTAATGTGTGCTCAAAGTTTATTGTGGTGTTTATCATCTTTGGTGCATTTTTGGAACGAACCGGAATCGCGGAATTTTTTATTAAAATAGCAAATGCCGTAGTAGGTAGATTTTCGGGTGGCCCTGCTAAAGTTGCGGTTGTAGCAAGTGCATTAGAGGGAATGGTATCAGGCTCATCTGTTGCAAACACCGTTGGTTCAGGATCGGTAACAATCCCTTTGATGAAAAAAACGGGCTACAAACCGGAATTTGCAGCAGCGGCGGAAGCGTCTGCCTCAACGGGTGGGCAGATTATGCCTCCAATTATGGGCGCGGCAGCATTTTTGATGGCTGACTATGTAGGTATGCCATACAGCAAGATCGTAGTATTGGCTATACTTCCTGCGATCCTTTACTTTGCAGGTATATTTATAGCTGTTCACTTAGAGGCAAAAAGAGAAGGTTTGCGCGGATTGACAAAAGAAGAATTACCAAAGTTTCTTCCTTTGTTAAAAAAAGTGTATTTGCTTCTGCCTTTGTTGATTTTGATTTATCTTGTGGGCACAAGTAAGCGTTCTATTCAGTATGCGGCGGCAATCGCGATTGTTGTGGCCATTGCTGTGAGCCTTTTCAACAAAGGTAATCGCATTACACCAAAGCGCATCTGGGAGGCACTTGCTGCTGGCGGACAGGGTATGATTACTGTTGCGGCGGCATGTGGTGTTGCAGGAGTCATTGCAGGAACTATCACTATGACAGGTCTTGCAAATATAATGATCAACGGCATTGTCGCATTAGCAGGCGATCAGATAATCATAGCACTTTTTCTTACAATGCTTTGTTGTATCGTTTTGGGTATGGGCGTTCCCACTACTGCAAACTATTGTATTATGGCGGCAACCTGTGCACCTATTCTTATCAGAATGGGCGTGCCGATTGTTGCAGCACATTTCTTTGTGTTCTATTTCGGTATCGTGGCAGATTTAACGCCACCCGTAGCGTTAGCGGCATACGCAGGAGCTGCCATCGCTCAGGCAAACCCGATGAAAACTGCAATTACTGCAACTAAACTTGCAATCGGTGCATTCATTGTACCTTATGTGTTTGCATTAAATCCTGCTATGCTTTTCATTGATACAACACCTCTTGAAATCATACTGATTTGTGTTACATCGTTAGTCGGTATATTTGCAGTGGCATCGGCATTAGAGGGATTCTTAATTCACAGGATGACTTGGTATGAACGACTTATTGCAGTTGTGGGCGGATTGCTCTTAATCTACCCAGGAGCTACAACTGACATCATTGGTATAGGATTTGTGGCAGTTACAGTTGCTGTCCAGATATTGACGAAAAAGAAAATGGTTTAACACAAAAAGGATAATTATTCATTTGTGTCATAGTCGGGCTTTTTTTGACTGACCTAAAATCCCTGTTCGATGCTGTGTTGAACAGGGATTTTGTAGATAGGTTTGTGAGATTTCATCAATGGCATGTGGAACAATCCGCGATTGTCTATCCACAAAATAAGCGGCATCTAAACCGTCTATCCCGCCTATGCGGTTGATACTCAGCCGCAGCGATATAAATCTCTTGCGGGATTTTCGATATGTTCCGTTGGAACTCGATATGTCGCTGACGCGACAAGAATAACGAAAGGAAGAAACCCAATCATGAAAAAATTGCTCATAATAGACGGCAACAGCATAATAAACAGAGCATTCTACGGAATAAAGCTCCTTACTGCAAAAAACGGAATGTATACCAATGGTATATACGGCTTTCTTACGATATTTTTTAAACATATGGAGGAGCTTTGCCCCGACTATGTTGCGGTTGCCTTTGACCTGAGGGCTCCCACATTCCGCCACGAGATGTATTCTCTCTACAAGGCACAGCGCAAGGGAATGCCTCCCGAGCTTGCCATGCAGATGCCTGTTATGAAAGAAATTCTCCGTGCAATGAACATCACCGTTCTGGAAAAGGAAGGCTATGAGGCAGACGATATAATAGGTACCGTAAGCCGTATATGCAGACAAAATGAAACCGAGTGCTATATATTGACAGGCGACAGAGATGACCTTCAGCTTGCTACCGATACCACAAAAATCCTGCTCACCGTAACCAAGGGAGGTGTAACCGCAACCGAGGAGACAGATGCGGACGACTTTGAGGATAAGTATGGTATTACCCCTGAGCAGTTTGTGGATGTAAAGGCACTTATGGGAGACAGCTCGGACAATGTTCCGGGTGTCAAGGGAATAGGAGAGAAAACCGCCTTTCAGTATATTCAGAAATTCGGCTCGATAGAGAGCCTTTATGAAAATCTTGATGACAGTATCATAAAGCCCTCCGCCCGCGTGAAGCTTACCGAGGGCAGAGACATGGCAACCTTAAGCAAAAAGCTCTGTACAATATACACAAATGTTCCGCTTGATTTTGCTCTTTCGGATGCAACCATAAAGGAAGCGGACGAGGACAGATTGAGAGAGCTTTATACCAATCTCGAATTTTCTGTGTTTCTCAAAAAGCTCGGGGATGGAAAAAGCGCAAAGGAATTTAGTTTCCTTCCTGCCGTTATAATGGACTCTGCCATGTCATGCGCAGACATGCTTTCTCTTTGCGGAGATAGGCTTGTATACAGGCTCTTTACAACCGATGGAGAGCTTTCGGCCTTTTGCTTTATCTCAGGCGGCAAGGTGTACTATGCAGAGGATACGGGCGATGCAATTGCATCGGTGCTCAAACCTATCCTGGAAGCCCCCTCAGTACTTAAGGTTTCGGCAGATGTCAAGGGCGACATGGCAATAATGTCATGGTACGGGGCAGAGTACAGCGACAGCTACTTTGATATATCGGTAGGTGCATATATACTAAATCCCCAGAGAAGTGCATATGATATCAGTGTGATAGCGATGGAGCACCTTTCCATGAATATTCCAGACGATAAGGAAGTTTTCGGAACAGGCAAAAAGCAGAGAAACATAACCGACCTTTCGGAAGAGGAGCTTACAAATTATGTTTCCCGCACGCTTACTGCAGTAGATGCACTTTTTGAATATGAACAAAACGAAATCAAGGGAAGCGGTATGGAAAAGCTTCTTTATGATATAGAGCTTCCGCTTATACGCGTGCTCGCTTCTATGGAAAAGGAAGGCTTCCTTGTTGATAAGGAAAGGCTTACCGAGTTCAGCATCTCTCTCAAGGCTGACCTTGAAGGTCTGGAAAAGGAGATATATTCTCTCGCAGGAGAGGAATTTAACATAAATTCACCAAAACAGCTTGGCATAATACTCTTTGAAAAGCTGGGACTAAAATCGGGTAAGAAAACAAAAACAGGCTATTCAACGGGTGCCGAGGTTTTGGAAAAGCTCTCGGAGGATAATATAATAGTAAAGAAAATTCTCGAATACCGTCAGCTTGCAAAATTGTCCTCAACTTATGGCGATGGACTTCTCTCTGTTATAGATTCTCAAACGGGCAGAATATATTCGAGATTTAACCAGACCGTAACCGTTACGGGCAGAATAAGCTCAACAGAGCCAAATCTTCAGAATATCCCCGTCCGCACAGAGCTTGGCAGAGAAATCCGCAAGATGTTTGTTGCAAAGGACGGCTGTGTTCTTATTGATGCGGACTATTCGCAGATAGAGCTAAGGGTTCTCGCACACATTTCGGGCGACGAGGCACTGTGCTCAGCTTTTGAAAAAGGCGAGGATGTACACACCCTTACCGCATCAGGCGTATTCGGTGTGGATATGGCAAATGTAACACCCATTATGCGAAACCATGCCAAGACCGTCAATTTTGGCATAGTTTACGGAATGAGCGAGTTTTCTCTTTCCAAGGACCTTGGCATAAGTGTCAAGGAAGCAAGGGAATATATAGACAATTATTTTGACAAGTACAAGGGCGTAAAAAGGTACATGGATACCATAATCGATTTGTCCCACGAAAAGGGATATGTCGAAACAATGTTTGGCAGACGCCGTACAATACCCGAGCTTGGCTCGTCAAACTTCATGGTTCGTCAGGCAGGAGAGCGAATGGCACGGAATACCCCCATACAGGGAAGTGCCGCAGATATAATTAAGATTGCAATGGTAAATGTCCAGAGAAAGCTCAGGGAAGAAAACTTAAAATCAAGACTTATTCTGCAGGTGCACGATGAACTGATTATAGAAGCATATATTGACGAAGCTGATAAGGTATCGGAGATACTTACCTCGTCTATGGAGAGTGCGGCAAAGCTCCGTGTACCGCTTGTGGCGGAGGCAAACCGTGGCAAAAGCTGGTATGATGCAAAGTAGGTGTTGTATATGATAGTAGGAATAACAGGAGGCTCAGGCACGGGCAAGAGCACTGCATGCCGTTTTTTTGAGCAAAAGGGCTGGCTTATAATAGATGCAGACTCGGTTGCACGAGAGGTTTGCTCCAAGGGTACAAAGTGCCTCCAGGAAATCAAATCGGAGTTTGGCGAAAAAATCATAGACGAAAACGGAAATTTAAAAAGAAAAGAGCTTGGTGAGATAGTGTTTGCGGACAAATCGCGTCTTGATAAGCTCAATTCAATCACGCATAAATATATAGTGGAAGAAATAAAGAATAGAGCCAAAAACAAAGACAGAAATATAGTAATAGATGCTCCCTTGCTTCTGGAGACGGGTCTTGACGGCATTTGCGACAAGACCCTGTGTGTGCTTGCCGATGAGGACATCCGCATAAGCCGTATATGCAAGAGGGACTCGATATCGGTTGAGACAGCAAAAAACCGCATAGCGAGCCAAAAGGATGACAGCTACTACAGGGACAGATGTGATTTTTGGGTAATGAATAACGGCACCGAGGATGAACTTACTATGGAAATGTCAAAGATATTCGGAGGTAATAATGGCAGGTAAAAAGAAAAAAAGCAGGGTAACACTTATCTTATGGGCATTTTTGATATCTCTTGCCCTCACATTATCGCTCACACCGATAATGAGACTTGTGTATCCGCTTTCGTACATAGAAGAAATAGAAGAGTACTCGCAAAAATATGAGCTGGACAAATATCTCGTCATGGGAATAATAAGTGCAGAAAGCGGTTTTGACCCCTCTGCACAGAGCCACAAGGATGCCAAGGGTCTTATGCAGGTTAAGGTGGAGACTGCAAAATGGTGCAAAGAGACACTCAAAATCGAAATAAATGTCAGTGATATCACCGACCCTGATGTTAATATAAACATTGGCTGTGCGTACATGAGGTATCTTATTGACCGCTATGGAGGACATGAGGACACCGCCGTTGCCGCATACAATGCAGGACCGGGAAATGCGGATAAGTGGCTTTCCGACACAAGATATTCCAGAGAGGGAAAGGTGCTTTTTAAGATTCCTTTTTATGAGACGGAAGAATATGTAAAAAAGGTGCAGAAACGAAAGGAAATATACCAAAGACTCTATGAGATAAATCAAAATACTGCACAAAAATAAACCGCCTTTTTGACAAATGTTCCAAAATTCATTAATCACGAATAAAAGTTAAAACTTGGGTCTTGTCTTTTTTGTGATTAGTAAGTATAATAAGAATATATTATTATGCAGTACTGTCCCTCTTTATGCTCTTTGGGACAAAGAATAGCAACGGAAAGGAGACGGAAATGAACAAATTTATTTCTAAAATCATATCTTTGGGTCTTTGCGCAGGGATGCTTTGTACAACATGTGCCTTTGCTGCAGACCCCATTACTGCGACAAAAAAAGACTCTATGGTAACAGTTAAGGTTGAGCAGCTGGACCCCGGCGAGGAGACAACTCTTTTTGTTGTGGATAAGGGCGTAACAATAGTAGAGGCTTTTGCAGATACCACAAAGGTATTTTATATTGATCAGACAGTAGCAAACAGCGACGGAGTTGCAAGCTTCAGCTTCTCACAGACTGATAGTGCACCGCTTGATATCTATTCGGGCTATAGCTCTATGTCGGATACGGACGACCCATATAAGACAGTCATTGACGAAAGCGTTACCCCTGAACCCCCGGGTGAGGACGATAGCGAATACATATTGGGTGATGTTACGGGAGATAAAATCGTAGATGGTTCCGATGCTTTGGAAATTATCTTTTATTTTCTGGAAGGAACTTCGTTTACAAGTACATACGGAGTATCGGCAGGAGATGTTAACGGAGACGGCGGTATAGATGGTTCTGATGCACTTGAAGTTATTTTCCACTTCTTAGAGGGAACCCCGTTTACCAAAGAATAAGACACCGATGATTTGAATGGAGGAATATATAAAATGAAAACAAACATAACAGTTTCACGCATAATTTCCCTGCTTGTTACATTTGTATTTTTGTTTACACTTGTACCAACAGCGGTCTTGGCTGACGGTTCAGCATCAGAGACAGATTATACAATGTCGCTTCTTTGCGATAACGAGACAGTAAAGGCAGGCGAAACAGGCACACTCATAGTTGAACTTAAAGGACCTATGGCAAATATAGGTTTTGTTCAGTATTCGGTAGAATTTGATGATGAATATGTTTCAATATCAAAGGGTTCTAACCCGAGACAGCCTGCATGGTGGGATGCCGATTGGTATGCAAAGGTAAGCAATAAAAATGAATTGGGTTATATAAATGTACCAAGTGAGGGTGTTAATAACGGAGCATTTAATGTTTTGTTTTTACATACAAAACTATATTACATAGATTCCTATGCACCCGACAATTTCTATAATGCAACAACTGCAGATGCGGGAGTAATTAAGTTTACTGCCGTAAAGGATATAGAAAATCCTGCAGAGGTATTTAATCTTATAAACTGCAAAGTGGAACA
>JAZSFO010000068.1:0-30331 GCA_045532255.1 Clostridia bacterium
CACTAAAATCTTAATAAAATTTTCAAGATGGCAGGTGCACAGCAGTTTCACATAGACAATTTTGGGTGAAACAAAGTAAATTACGAAGATAATACTGTCGTATTTTCAAGGAATTTACTGCAGTTTCGGGTAAAATTGTCAAGTGAAACCAATGTTGGTTCGAGTCCTGTCACACTAAGGATGTGATAAATATGTTTTTACCAAGAACAGACTTGGCAATGGAAGCGGCCGCACTCAGTGTTAAAGCACCCGAAGAGAAACTTGAGGGCGTTGAAACAAATGTAAGAAACGAAGATGATATTTGTATAACTCATGTCAGGATAACAGACCAAAGGGGAGAGGAAATCATTGGCAAGCCCGTTGGAAACTATGTGACAATTGAATGCTCTGCACTTCGTGACGGAGATAACAAATCACCCGAGAGAGTGACAGAGGTGTTTGCAAAGGAGCTTGCAAAGATTATAAAGCCGTTTAAGCACGGTGTAATTATGGTTGTGGGTCTTGGCAACCGCTTTGTAACTCCCGATTCGCTCGGACCCTGTGTTTCTGATGGTATAAATGTCAACCGCCATATATCGCCCCACGGTGTCTCGCTCTGTTCAATAAGCCCCGGTGTGCTCGGAATAACAGGTATAGAAACAGGAGAAATCATAGAGGGCGTAAACGAAAGGATTAAACCTGACCTCATAATCGCTATAGATGCTCTTGCATCAAGAAGCATGGAGAGAATATGCACAACAATACAGATTGCCGATACGGGAATAACACCTGGCTCGGGAGTTGGCAACCGCAGAAAAGAGCTTAGCCGTCAGACACTCGGAGCACCTGTAATTGCCATAGGCGTGCCGACGGTGGTGGATGCGGCAACCGTCGCAAATGATTCTCTTGAGCATATACTGAATTCTATGGCAGAGGGCAGCAGGGAAAGCGAATTCTTTGACGAAAACAAAAGATACTCACTTATCAAACAGATTCTCAGTCCGTTTTTCGGAGAGCTTATTGTAACACCCTCGCAGATTGATTCTGTTATACAGCGTGTTTCCGGGGTTATTTCCGACGGTATCAATAATCTCTGTCATAATCTTAAGTAACTTTGCATATAGTTAAGGCATACGGGGTTCGTCTCCCGTGTGCTTTCGTATTTCAAGACCGACTACGAAGAGAAATGGCTATTTTACTTGTTTGAGGCGTGTTCGGATACTGACGCGACTGCTTAGGGAGGAATGGATATGCAAAGATACAAGACGACAAAATCATATGATGTAAGGTCCTTTCTTTCGGCAGAGCATCATAAAAAAAGAAGATATGCTTCCAAAATTCCCCGAAGAGATTTTGTATCCCTTACTCTCGGCAGAGGAAGTATAAGTGTTTTTTTGTATATTTTACTGGGAATATTCAATTTTTCTGTTATGTGTTTTTTGATTGGGGAGGGGATAGTGTGGAATCAGCTTGCAGTAAAAGCTGTAAAAAGCACTCTCCCTTTTTGTGTTGATGATAGCTTAGCGGATAGGGGAAAACTGTCCTTTCTTGATAGTGTATCCTTTCTTATGGAATATAAGCAGGAGGATAAGGAGCCTCTTCTCCCACCGCTTCCCTTGGCAGATATAAAAACTCTTGATGACTCATCCAAGGGAATAGAAATCAAAAATGAAACAAGCTATGTAATAGACACCGCCTCAATGCTTAGTCAAAAACCCACCCTTTCCTCGGTAAGTCCCAAGGTTCTTATAGTGCATACCCACGGAAGCGAAAGCTATACGCCCAGCAGTACATATAATTATAAGCAAACAGGAAATTACCGTACAGGAGACACAAATTTCAATATGATACGGGTAGGAAAACAGCTTGCAAAAGCTATAGAGAGCGAAGGAATAGAGGTAATTCATGACACATCAATAAATGACTATCCCTCATACAATGACTCGTATAACAAGACGGGCAAAATTATAGAAAAGCATCTGTCAGCGGATAAAGACATCGCCATGGTTCTCGATATTCACCGCGATGCACTCGGGGATGAAAACAATATAGTAAGGCTTGCAACCGATATAGGCTCAAAGAAAGCCGCACAGGTCATGATAGTATGCGGAACAGACACAAACCTTGACAATCCCTACTGGAAACAAAATCTTTCTCTGGCACTGTATATACAGCAAAATATAGAGAAGAATTATCCGGGTTTAATGAGACCTGTAAATATTAGGAAAGAAAGATTTAATATGCATCTTACAAAAGGGTCCCTGCTCTTTGAGATGGGAACAAACGGAAATACCCTTGAGGAAGCTCTGGTTTCTGCAGATATACTTGGAAGAGAGCTTGGAAAAATAATAAAAACTATAACTGAATAGTTACACAGAAAGCGGGATATAAAAAAGATGGTTTTTTACATCCCGTTTCTGCATTCTCCTGCTTTTACATGTCAAAGCATAATCTATGTCAATCAGCCGGAACTGACAATGAGTATTATGTGTATAAAACACGGCAATATGCAGTATAATGCAGTTTTCTTTCGGAAAATTGTGTAAAATGTCTTAAAATTACAATAAACTGATGCAGTTTTATGAAAAATAACTATGGATTTTTATGAATAAATGTTGTATAATTATACAAAACAAGGTTTGGAGGAATGAAAATGTCAAATAAATCCCTTAATGATATAATCGCTATGGATAAAAAAAGCTATATGAATACCTTTGGCGACAGATTGCCTTTGTGCTTTACCGAGGGCAGAGGTATTGAACTTACGGATATATCGGGAAGAGTGTATAAGGACTTTTTTGCAGGTATAGCGGTCAGTGCACTCGGACATTCGCATCCTGCTCTTACAGAGGCAATCAGCGAGCAGGCAGGAAAGCTACTTCATACCTCAAGTGTGTATTATGTGGAAAATCAGGCACTTCTTGCATCTAAACTTACAGAAATATCGGACTTTGACAAGGTGTTTTTTGCAAGCACGGGAGCAGAGGCAAACGAAGGTGCAATCAAGCTTGCAAGAAAGTATTTTTATAACAAGGGTATAGACAGATACGAGATAATCACACTTAATAAGTCATTTCACGGCAGAACAATTACAACTGCAACGGCTACAGGTCAGGACAAGTACAAACTTCCGTACAGCCCTCTTACACCGGGCTTCGTGCATGTTGATATCAATGATACAGAGGGTCTTAAGAATGCGGTGAATGAGCATACAGCCGCTATAATGATAGAATTCATTCAGGGCGAGAGCGGTATACATCCCGTCACACAGGAGTTTGCACAGACAATAAGAGATATCTGCGACAAGGAAGGCATACTCTTTATAGATGATGAGGTACAGACAGGAATAGGCAGAACAGGCAAGATGTTTGCATACAGTAACTATGGAATTGTACCTGATATTGTTACCTTGGCAAAGGCTCTTGGAGGCGGTGTTCCGATAAGTGCAATTCTTGCAAAGGACGAATTTGCAAGTGCGTTTGTACCGGGAGACCACGGCACAACCTTTGGCGGAAATCCCCTGTGTACAAAGGCAGGACTTACAGTTCTTGAGACTATGGAAAAAGAAAATCTTGTAGAAAATTCAGCAAAAGTAGGAAAGTACCTTATGGATAAAATCAAGACAGAGCTTTCTGAACATATATACGAGGTAAGAGGCATGGGTCTTATGATTGGTGTGGAATTTAATAAGCCCGTTGCAAAAATTATAAATAAGCATCTTATGGAAGATTACGGTTACCTTGTGGGTGTTATAGGAGACAGTATATTTAGAATTGTACCCCCGCTTATTATTACATATAAGGATGCAGACGATTTTGTCGATGCTCTTAAGAATGCAGTAAATACAGAAAGGAACTTAAATAAATGAAACACTTATTAAGCTTATATGATTTGACTACAGAAGAGATAGAAAAAATTCTGGACCTTGCCATAAAGCTCAAGGCAGATAATAAGGCAGGAAAAACACATCATTTACTCAAAGGAAAGAGCCTTGGAATGATTTTTGCCAAGTCATCAACAAGAACAAGAGTATCCTTTGAGGTGGGTATGTATCAGCTCGGCGGACAGGCACTTTTCTTAAACAGCAATGATATACAGCTCGGAAGGGGAGAAAGCATATACGATACGGCAAATGTCCTTTCGCGCTTCCTTGACGGTATAATGATAAGAACATTTGCACAGCAGGATGTAGAGGACCTTGCAAAGTACGGACAGATAAGCATAATCAACGGACTTACAGACCTGCTTCATCCCTGCCAGATACTTGCAGATTTACAGACAATATATGAGCATAAGGGCAGACTCGAGGGCAAGACAGTATGCTATGTAGGAGACGGAAACAATATTTCCAACTCTCTTCTTTACGGATGTACCAAGCTCGGTATGAATATAAATGTCGCAACACCCAAGGGCTATGAATGTGATGCAGTAGTTACTGAGAGAGCACTGGATACCGCCAAATCAACAGGCTCCAAGGTAATACTTACCGAAGACCCCAAGGAAGCAATCAAAAATGCAGATGTAGTAATTACAGATACATGGGTAAGCATGGGTCAGGAAGCGGAAAAGCAGGAGAGAATTAAGATATTCAAGGACTACACAGTTACAGAGGAACTGTTTAACATGGCAGATTCCGAGGCAATATTTATGCATTGCCTGCCTGCATACAGGGATTATGAGGTGGCAACCAAGGTTATAGACGGTCCCCGTTCTGTTATATTTGATGAGGCAGAAAACAGACTTCATGCTCAAAAGGCAGTTATGGCATTGACGATGTGCAATTGAGGAGGAAATACAGATGATTAACAGCGGATTTGAAATAAGGAATGCATCAGAAAAGGATATAGACCAGATACTGGAAATAACAAACTCTGCATTTGCGGCATACAAGGAGCTTGCAAGGACAGAATTTGACCTTCCTGCACTTAAGGAAACAAAGGAAATTATAGCAGAGGATATCAAGAATAAGCTTGTGCTTGTTGCGTATATCAACGGCAAGGTTGTAGGAAGCGTAAGAGTTTCTGTAAACGGAGAGATAGGATACCTCAGCCGTTTCGGAGTAAGTCCCGATTATCAGAATCTCGGTATAGGTAAGGCACTTATGAATCTTGTGGATATCAACATGAAGGTTCTTGGGGTAAAACAGCTTCAGCTTCACACCGCGGCAAAAATCAGGTCTCTTGTTGTTTTCTATTACGGAAGAGGTTTCTATATTGATTCCACAACCAAGGACAGAGATTATATAAGAGCACTACTGTGCAAGGATTACGATTGATAGACTTGTGGGATTGCAAAAAGCAATCCCTTTTTTGTAATAAGATATTGATTTTTTGCGGAAAAGAGTTATAATATAATTGACTGAAAATAAAGGGACGGTAAAATTATGCTTGGCGAAAATGAAAGAAAATATCTTGAACAGTTGTCAAAAAAATATCCTAATGTAAAAAGTGCCACAAGTCAGATAATAACACTCAGTGCAATACTCAATCTTCCAAAGGGCACAGAGCATTTTATGAGCGATATCCACGGCGAACACGAGGCATTTTTGCACATAAGACGCAACGCATCGGGAGTTATACGAAATAAGATAGAAAAGCTCTTTGCAAGAACGATTACAGCCTCGGAGAGAGAAGAGCTTTCTACAATAGTATATTATCCAAGAGAAAAGCTCGATGAAATAAGGGATTCAAAAACCGATTTGGACGATTGGTATTATATAACCCTTACAAGACTTCTGGAGCTATGCCGCCGCGTGAGCAGTAAGTATACCCGTTCCAGAGTCCGCCGTCATCTTGAGAGGGCGGCAGGGGAATATTATGCCATAATAGATGAACTTATTAATGTTGATTACGGAGGCACTAACAAGACAGCCTATTATGAGTGTATACTTAAGAATATTGTCAAAGAAAAGAGCGCAGAGGATTTTATCACAGCCGTAAGCTCTGCCGTAAAGAGTATGGCCCTAGACCATCTTCATATAGTGGGAGATATCTTTGACCGAGGCCCCAGAGCAGATATAATACTGGATGAACTGGCAAAAGAAATGTCGCTTGATATTCAATGGGGAAATCACGATGCACTGTGGATGGGTGCGGCATCAGGCTCAAGAACCTGCATAGCAACAGTGCTTAATAACTGTATAACATACAAAAATCTTGATGTTGTGGAGATTGGGTACGGAATATCATTAAGACCCCTCTCGCTTTTTGCCAATAAGGTTTATGAGAAAAGCGATGTAACAAATTATGTACCTAAGGGCAATTCGGAAGGAAACTTCCGCAATCAGGACGATGATGCCCTTGTTGCCCGTATGCATAAGGCAATAAGTGTTATACAATTCAAACTTGAGGGACAGACGATACTTCGCAATCCCGAGTTCTCTATGGATGACAGGCTTCTTCTTGACAGAATTGATTGGGATAACGGCACGGTAAATGCTTACGGAAACACATATAATCTTAAGGATATCGATTTTCCCACAGTAGACAGGGATAATCCCTATGCACTCACAAAGGAAGAAGAGGAGGTAATGATTTATCTCAAAAATGCCTTTATGCGTTCGGAGAAACTTCAGCGGCATGCCTCATTCCTTTTTGAAAAAGGGGAGATATATACTGTATATAACGGAAATCTTCTTTTCCATGGATGTATACCGCTAAATGATGACGGAAGTTTTATGGAATTCCCGTTTGCCAAGGGCAAAAAGGGAAGAGCGCTTATGGACTTCTGCGACAAGATGGCTCGAAAGGGTTATTTCGCCCCCGAGGGAACAAGTGAGAGAAACAAAGGCAAGGACTTTTTGTGGTTTTTGTGGTGCGGCAAGGATTCACCGCTTTGTGCACGAAAGAAGATTGCGACCTTTGAGAGACTTCTTATAGAGGATAAGGAGGCTTGGGATGAACCCAAGAACAAATATTACAGCTCATGGAATGACGAAAATATAGTAGAAATGATACTTAATGAGTTTTCACTCGGCGGAGAGCGTTCTCATATTGTCAACGGACATATCCCGGTTAAGAAGTCATCGGGCGAAAGTCCCGTCAAGGCAAACGGCAAGCTGATACTTATAGACGGAGGATTTTGCAAGGCGTATCAGGGTGCAACGGGAATTGCAGGATATACCCTTATATACAATGCAGATGGCATGCGGATATCTGCCCATGAGTCATTTCGCGGAAAGGAAAATGCAATAAGAGACAACAGCGATATCCTTTCGGAAACCGCTATATTTGAACACAGCACAGACAAGATACGGATTAAGGATACAGATAAGGGCAGAATTCTCCAGGACAGAATATCCGACCTCAAGCACCTTGTAGCTTGTTACCGTGCAGGTGTACTGAGAGAAAAAATACAGACAAAATAATTAAGGAGACAAACTATGAAGACAAGAAAAATCGTTATGGCAGCAATGCTTTCGGCACTTGTGTGCATAGCAACAATTATTATCAAGGTTCCATGCCCGCTCGGATACCTCAATGCAGGGGATGCATTTGTGCTTCTCGCCTCGTGGGTTTTGCCTTGCGGATATGCAGTATTTTCGGCAGGAATAGGGTCGTTTTTTGCAGATATTATTCTGGGATACACGGCGTATGCACCTGCAACATTTGTAATAAAAATGCTTATGGCATTTGCGGCGTATACTATCTGGAAGAGACTTTCCGATAAAGGAAGAACAAGATACATATTAAGCGGTGCTGCAGCAGAATGCATAATGGTTTTGGGATATTATGCCTATGAGGGAATATTCCTTTACGGCTTTGTTTCCTCTGCGGTAAATATACCGCTAAACGCTCTGCAGGGTATAGCAGGAATTGTAATAGCTCTTGCGGTAAATAAGATTTTTAACAAATACAAAATACTCTAGAAAAAATCGGTTGTAAAATGTGAGTTTTACAACCGATTTTTGCAATCTTTTTTATTTATATTTCCCGGGCGATATACCCACAATTGATTTGAATGTTCTTATAAAGTTGGCATAGTCACCAAATCCGCACAGCGTTGCAGCTTCGCTTATGCTTTTTCCGCTCTTTAACAGCTTTTTTGATTCGGAAATTCTCTTGGATATTATATATTTAAGAACAGTTGTGCCAAGTGATTTCTTAAACAGACTGCACAGATGGTTAACAGATACATAGCAGTGCGAGGCAATGTCAGTAAGCTTAATATCTTCGTTGTAGTGCAGATTTATGTATTCCACCGCATCGTGAATTACCTTGTTGTTTTTGGTCACGGGCAAGGCTTCTGTGCGTGCACCTGAAATAAATTTGCTGTTTATGTATGCAAGCATTTCCGTTATTGCATTGTTTTTTATTATATCCTCACCGTAGCTGTGCACGATTTTCAGCTTGGAAATAAGAGATAATAGATGATTTACCTCCTGCTTGCAAAGGTTCATTCTGTTGTCTGCAAATTCGCCTCTTGTATAAAAGCACAGAGACAGGTCTGTTTTTTCTGTAGAGTGAGAGTGTAGAAATGACGGATGAATTTGAAACACATACCGTTCAAAGCATTTGCTTTCGTCAAGGGTTATTTTGTGCGGTTCGAACTGGTTTATAACATATATGTCTCCCTCGCTTATTTCATATATATTGTTATCAATAAGGAATGTGCCTCCGCCCCTTATGCACAGAAATATTTCGCAGCTGTCATGTATATGTATGTCGTTGTCTTGTATGGGTTTATCCGAATAAAACATACCGTATGATTTGTTTGCAATACAATGTGAAATTGCATCCTTGCATTTCGAAAAAATAATTTCCATATTAAACACCTCGTTGTTATTTTATCACACAATCAAAAATTTTGCAAGAAATAAAATGAAAATGACATATAAATTGCAAATAACACAAGGAAGCATTAGCGATGCCTGATTTGCATATGTATAAAATGTGAGGTGGTATATGGCAATGACAGATAAGTTGGTGCTTGGTATAAATTCAATTATTAACCGTCTGGTGTGGGGTCCCGGTATGATACTCTTTATGATAATTACGGGAATACTTTTGACCTTTATGACGGATTTTGTGCAGATAAGACACTTTGTATATATGCTCAGGACAACGGTTTTTACCTTGTTTCGAAAAAGGAAAAAGGCATCAAAAAAAGGCGTAACACCGTTTCAGGCAGTTGCAACCGCTATGGCGGCAACAATAGGTACAGGAAGTATAGCGGGACTTTCCACCGCCATAGCCTGCGGCGGCCCGGGTGCTGTATTCTGGATGTGGGTAAGTGCATTTCTGGGCATGGCTGTAAAATATTCCGAGATAGTCCTTTCTGTCCGTTATCGTATTCGCTCCAAAAGCGGTGAATATGTGGGCGGACCCATGTATTATATCAAAAACGGACTTGGGTTTAGAGGACTTTCCGTAATGTTTGCAATTATGACAGCACTTTCGTGCTTTGGTATAGGCAACGCAGTACAGTCAAATTCCATAGCGGTTTCTCTGAATGCGGTTACGGGATTAAACCCGTGTATAACGGGCATTGTCCTTACGGTTATTTGCGGTGCGGTAATTCTCGGCGGTATAAAAAGAATTGCAAGGGTCAACGAAAAGCTTGTTCCTTTTATGGCACTTCTTTATGTTATATGCTCTGTCACCGTTCTTGTTCTCAGATATGACAGAATTCCTTCGGCATTTGCATCTATATTTGAAGAGGCATTAAATGTCAAATCCGTAGCAGGCGGTGCTTTGGGCTATGGTATGTCGCATGCTTTGAGGTATGGATTTTCGGGAGGAATTTTTTCCAACGAAGCAGGTCTTGGCAGTGCCCCGATTGCACATGGCGCATCCGATACAGAGGAACCTGTTGTTCAGGGGATGTGGGGAATATTTGAAGTGTTTTTTACAACGGTTGTAATATGCACAATGACGGCACTTGTGGTACTTACATCAAATCTGTGGCAAAACACCGCGATTTCGGGTGCACAGCTGAGTATCGGTGCATTTGATAGTGCCGTTAAGGGCTTTGGAAGTATATGTGTGACAATGTGCACCATCCTTTTTGCCCTGTCCTCCATTCTCGGATGGGCGTACTACGGCGAGGTAAGTATTGACTATATTTTCCGCGGGTCGCAAAAATGTAAGTTTTTATACAAATCGGCATATGTTATGGCTGTATATATAGGTGCTGTCGGCAGTGTGCAAGCGGTTTGGTCTCTTGCAGAAACCCTGAATGTGCTTATGGCACTTCCAAATCTTACGGCACTTATATTCCTTAGAGATAAGGTAAGGGAGGAAACGCGTAATTTTTTCATTTCAAAGGGTCAAAAAACTTGACAAAAACTTAATTTAGTGTATAATAAAAGTATCCCTGCAACTGACGGAGCATAAGCACACGAGAGTCGAACCCAGCATGGTTTTAAGATGACAATTTTGGTAAGTACTGCATAAAATCCCTTGGAAATACGAAAGTATTCCCTGCGAGATTTTACTTGTCTTAACACAAAATTGACTATCTTAAAACTCTTCGACCTTAAATGCATAAAATTTAGTATAGTTTTTATGCGGAGGACGAAGGAAGGCTGACGCCTTGCGAGGACGACAAATGAAAAGTGTGCAAATTTTAAAAATTTAAGGCATACGGGGCTCGGCTCTCGTGTGCTTAACTATGAGGGAGTGGGGAGCATTATTGCCGACCGTCTGGGCACCCTGTATTAAAGGGTGCCTTTTTGATTATTTTATACTGCAAAGGAGAATGTGAATATGGATTTTTACAGAGGATTCAAACAAGGTAACTGGAATAATACTATTGATGTCAGCGATTTCATCAAAAATAACTATACTCCGTATGACGGAGACTCTTCCTTCCTTGAGGGCACAACAGAGAGAACCGAATGTGTAAGGGCAAGACTTGAGGAGCTTCTTATAGCAGAGAACGAAAAGGGCGGGGTTCTGAGTATTGATACCGATACCGTTTCGAGCATCCTTTCGCATAAACCTGGATATGTTATAGAGGGCAAGGATATCATAAAGGGACTTCAGACAGACGAACCCCTGAAAAGAGCTGTAAATCCGTTTGCGGGATACAGAAATGCTGTTCAGGCGTGCGAGGCATATGGATACAAAATAGGACAAAATGTACAGCAGGAATTCAAGTACAGAACAACCCATAATACAGGTGTTTTCAGAGTATATACAGAAACCATGCGAAAGGCTCGTCATGCAGGACTCCTTACAGGTCTTCCCGATGCGTATGCACGAGGCAGAATTATAGGCGATTACCGCAGAGTTGCCCTTTATGGTATGGATTACCTCATCAAACAGAGAATAGAGGACAAGAAGCGTATCAGCCAGAGGGATATGACGGCAGATAATATTCAGCTTGTTGAGGATATAGAAAGACAGCTTGAATTTATGTATCAGCTTATTACCATGGCAGGTGAATACGGTTGTGATATATCCCGCCCTGCAGCAAATGCACTTGAGGCAGTTCAATGGCTGTACTTTGGCTATCTCGGTGCCATAAAGGAACAGAACGGTGCGGCAAACAGTATAGGAAGAATATCCTCATTTATAGATATATATATTCAGCGTGATATCGAAGAGGGTACACTTGACGAAAAGGGTGCACAGGAAATAATAGATGACCTTGTAATCAAAATGCGTCTTGTAAGACACCTGAGAACCCCCGAATACAATGAGCTTTTTGCAGGAGATCCCGTTTGGGTTACATGCTCGCTTGCGGGTGCTACGATTGACGGCAGAAGCATGGTTACAAAGACCTGCTACAGATTTTTGCAGACATTATACAATCTCGGACCAAGTGCAGAACCCAATATTACAGTTCTGTGGTCAGAGAAGCTTCCCAGACCCTTTAAGGAGTTTTGTGCCAAGGTTTCCATAGATACAGACTCCATACAATATGAGAATGACGATGTTATGCGTAAGGACTTTGGAGACGATTATTCCATTGCCTGCTGTGTATCAGCAATGAAAACAGGCAAGCAGATGCAGTTCTTCGGTGCAAGATGCAATCTTGCAAAGGTTCTTCTCATGGCGTTAAACGGCGGAAGAGACGAGGTATACGGAGAGCTTGTTGCACCCGAGGGAGAGGTTTTTGGTACATCCGAGCTTAATTATGACAAGGTAATCAAGGCATTTAGGACATATGCTTCATGGATGGCACATCTTTATGTCAATACCATGAACATTATCCACTATATGCACGACAGATATGCGTACGAGAGACTTATGATGGGACTTCACGACCCCGAACCCGAGAGACTTATGGCATTTGGCATAAGCGGTCTGAGTGTGCTGGTAGACAGTCTCAGCGCCATTAAATACGCACATGTAACACCGATAAAGGACGACAGGGGAATAATAATTGATTTTGAATGTACAGGCGATTTCCCCAAATACGGAAATGATGATGACAGAGCGGACGAAATTGCAAAGTGGGTTACCGAGTTCTTCTATAGCGAGCTTATAAAGACACCTGCATACAGAAATGCAATTCATACACTTTCTGTCCTTACAATAACATCAAATGTAGTATACGGAAAAAAGACAGGAGCTACACCCGACGGCAGAAAGGCAGGAGAGCCTTTTGCACCGGGAGCAAACCCGATGCATGGCAGAGACTCTGAGGGAGCACTTGCATCGCTCAACTCTGTTGCAAAGATTGACTACGAATGCTGCCGTGACGGTATATCAAATACATTTTCCATTACACCGCAGGCACTTGGCACCGATGATGGCGACAGAGTAAATAAGCTTGTCGGCATACTTGACGGATATTTCAGCCAGGAAGCACACCACCTCAATGTAAATGTACTCAACAGACAGAAACTTATAGATGCAATGAATGACCCCACACTCTATCCGTCTCTTACAATAAGAGTAAGCGGTTATGCAGTTAACTTCAATAAGCTGTCCAAGGAAAAACAAATGGAGGTTATATCCAGAACATTCCATGATAAGATGTAAAAAAGAGGTGGACCAGAATGCTAAAAGGGCATATCCATTCCTTTGAGAGTCTTGCCGCAGTAGACGGCGAGGGACTAAGGTGTGCAGTATTTATGGAGGGCTGTCCGCTAAGATGCGTGTATTGCCACAATCCTGACACATGGTATGTTGGAGACGGCGGAACAGATGCGCAAGCTCTTGTTAATAAAATTGCAAGGTACAAGCCGTATTTCGCTTTGGACGGAGGCGTTACCTTTTCGGGCGGAGAACCGCTTGTTCAGGCGGATTTTATAGGAGAATGTGTTCCGCTTCTCAGGGAAAAGGGTATTAACTATGCCATAGATACATCGGGTGCAGTTGAGCTTAATGACAGCGTAAAGTATGTTCTCGATAATGCACAGCTTGTTATTCTCGACCTCAAATTCTGGGATGACGAAAGCTATGTAAAATATACGGGACACGGTATCGAAAATACTCTTAATATGCTTGATTACCTTGATGGTATCAAAAAGAGAGTATGGCTAAGGACTGTAATAGTTCCCGATATAAACGATACGGAAAAGGCTATGGATTTGTACCTTTGCCATGTAAAAAAATGTGTGGAAAGATACGAGCTTCTGGCATTTCACACAATGGGCTTTGACAAATACAGAAAACTCGGAATAGATAACCCTCTTGAAAATTTTGCAGATTTGGATACTTCTGTAAAGGAAAGATTACAAAAATATATAGATTTCCAACTGGAAAAACACCTGTAAAAAACCATTTTCGTATATTTGAAACCCATTTTCGTATTTACATTTATTTTTGGACATGATAAAATTTAAAAAAGGACACCATGCTCTCTCGATGAAGCAATGGACAGCAAAAATGCGTATGACAATATGTCGGATACCGCAGAACAGGCTGCAAGAATAATAAAAATCTACCGAAAATAATACAGGAGAAATTATCGTGAAAAACATAATAGGATATTATACAAAAACACCTCTGGTGCTTAGAATAATCATTGGACTTATAATAGGCATATGCCTTGGCTTGTGGGTTCCGGCTGCAAGCGGACTTTCGGTACTCGGAACACTCTTTGTAGGCGCACTCAAAGCAATTGCACCTGTACTGGTGTTTGTTCTCGTTATATCTTCTCTTGCAAGTGCGGGAGAGGGTATAGGCAGGAGATTTCGCACAGTAATCATACTTTATATGCTGTCCACATTTATAGCGGCGGCACTGTCTGTTGTTGCAAGTTTTATATTCAAGGTACAGATACCGCTTACCCTTTCTGCCAGCGAGCAGACCGCACCTTCGGGTCTCGGAGAGGTACTGAGCAGTCTCTTGGGTAATATGATAGTAAACCCCGTAACATCTATTGCAAACGGAAATTATGTAGGTATTCTTACCTGGTCAATTATATTCGGTATTGCACTTCGCGGAGCATCCTCCGAAACAAAGAAGGTTCTTTCGGATATCTCAAATGCAGTTTCAAAGGCGGTAGGCGGTGTTATTCAGCTTGCACCCTTTGGCATAATGGGTCTCATATACAGCTCTGTAAATGAGTATGGCCTTAATATTTTTGTGGATTACGGAAGGCTTCTCGTTCTCCTTGTCGGCTGTATGCTTGCAGTTGCCTTTGTTGTAAATCCCCTTATTGTATTCCTTCTTCTAAGAAGAAACCCATATCCGCTTCTCATCAAGTGCCTCAGGGAATCGGGAATAACCGCATTTTTTACAAGAAGCTCTGCGGCAAATATCCCTGTCAATATGGCTCTATGCGAAAAGCTGGGTCTGGAAAAAGAATACTACTCCGTATCCATCCCCCTTGGTGCTACTATCAACATGGATGGTGCGGCAGTTACAATTACAGTTATGTCACTTGCTGCGGCGTTCTCTGTCGGAGCAGATGTAAATATTTTCTCTGCAATTCTTCTTAGCTTCATAGCAACCCTTGGTGCATGCGGTGCATCGGGTGTGGCTGGCGGTTCACTGCTTCTTATACCTATGGCGTGTTCGCTTTTGGGCGTAAATGCAGATGTTGCAATGCAGGTTGTCAGCGTAGGCTTCATAATCGGTGTTATACAGGATTCTGTTGAGACAGCCCTTAATTCCACCGGTGATGTTTACTTTGCTGCAACAGCAGACTACCGCGACCGCTTGAAGATGGGAGAAAAAATACCTTTTTTTGAAAAATAATTTAAGGAGTAAGAGTATGAAAGCGATTACAGGCGGAAAAATCATTTTGAAGGACAGAATATGTGACGGAGTGCTTCTCTATACGGACAAGATAGAGGGCATAGTGTCAGAGGTGCCCACTGATGCCGAGGTTATAGATGCACAAGGCGGATATGTGTCACCGGGTCTTATTGATATCCACATACACGGCTATCTCGGCAAGGATGTGTGTGACGGTGAAGAAGAGAGTATAAGAACTATTTCCAAAGGACTTTTGGCAAACGGTGTTACAGGTTATCTTCCCACAACCATGACGGAGGATATGTCTGTTATTCGCAAGGCGCTTGAGGTTTGCCGCTCTCTCAGGGAAGAGAGCAAGGACTGGGACGGAAGCACCATTCTTGGCTGTCATGCAGAAGGCCCCTTTATAAGCGAGAAGAAAAAGGGTGCTCAGGATGCCAAATACATACTTAAACCCGATGCGGATTTTGTAAAGGAATATTCCGATATTATAAGCATAATAACCCTTGCACCCGAGGAGGATACCGAGGATTTTGACGCCATAAGACAAATGTGCAGAGATACTAATGTTGTAGTTTCTATGGGTCACACCTCCTCCGATTATGATACCGCAATGAAAAGTACTGCTGTCGGTGTAAAGCACGCAACACATCTTTTCAATGCCATGACACCCCTTGCACATCGTGCACCGGGAGTTGTTACCGCGGTATTTAATTCCGATGTAAGCTGTGAGCTGATTGTTGATACATTCCATGTAGATACAAGCTTATATGATATATTGTGGAAGCTCAAGGGCAGAAAGCTCTGCTTCATCACAGACTGTCTTCCTGCAGGCGGACTTCCCGAGGGAGAATATACCCTCGGCGGTCAGAAGATAATATACAAGGGTATTGTTTGCCGTCTCGAAGACGGTACTGTAGCCGGAAGCATACTGCATCTTAATAACGGTGTATGGAATGTTTATAAGAATTCCAATATACCCCTGTGGGAGTGTGTCAATGGTGCTTCCCTTAACCCTGCAACAACACTTGGTATCGATGATACAAAGGGTTCGCTTGATGTGGGCAAGGATGCAGATATTATAATTACAGATTCACAATTTAATGTTAGAAAAACCATAATAGGAGGAAAGTTAAAATATGAATATCAAGGTTAATGCAAAGCTCGACCCCAAATTTATGCCTCTTTCTGTTGTATGCAGAGATATGAGAGAGGCTACAGCAAAGGATGGTCAGGATTTAGTAATCGGTGTAGAAAGAAATAAGGGCTATACCACAGTTTACAAAACCCGTATTTTCAAGGACGGTACAGGACATGACGAGGAGAATTTTGCTTTTGTGGAAAGAATGGCAAAATCACTTCTCTGGGTAGCGGGAGGCTACAAGATTATTATTGCAGGAAGCGAAACTGTAGGAAATAAAATCAAGGAAGCATATACATACGGCGGACTCAGGGATTTTGATGTGCGTTTTATGGAGAGAGTATATGAGCAGTCCTTTGTTGTAGAGGTAAGAGGCATAGAGGATGCTCCCGAAAACAAGTCTGCCGCAGCACCTATCGGAAGACATCTTGACGGATGCAGAATAGGTTTTGATGCAGGCGGAAGCGACCGAAAGGTAAGTGCGGTTATAGACGGCGAAAGCGTATATTCCGAGGAAGTTGTATGGTTCCCCAAGACCAATACAGACCCCGATTATCACTATCAGGGCATTCTGGAGGCTATGAAGACCGCGGCATCCCATATGCCCAGAGTTGATGCAATCGGTGTTTCCAGTGCAGGTGTATATGTAGACAATCGTATAATGGTAGCTTCTTTGTTCCTCAAGGTAAGCGATGAGGATTTCGATAAGAAGGTTAAGAATATGTATATAGATGTTGCAAAGGAGATTGGCGAAAATATTCCCATCGAGGTTGCAAATGACGGAGATGTTACAGCGCTTGCAGGTGCTATGGACTTAAATGACGATTCTGTTCTCGGTGTTGCCATGGGTACATCAGAAGCGGGCGGATATGTTGACCCCGAGGGTAATATCACAGGCTGGCTCAATGAGCTTGCATTTGTTCCCGTTGACTTCAATAAGGATGCAATGGTGGATGAATGGTCAGGAGATTACGGTTGCGGAGTTAAGTATTTTTCTCAGGACGGTGTTATTAAGCTTGCACCCTATGCAGGCATAGAGCTTGACGAAAATCTTTCCCCTGCAGAAAAGCTCAAGGTAGTTCAGGGACTTATGAAGGACGGCGACCGGAGAGCAAAGGATATCTATGATACAATCGGTGCGTACTTTGGTTATGCTATTGCATTCTATACAGAGTTCTATGATATTAAGCATGTTCTTATCATGGGCAGAGTTACATCGGGAGAGGGCGGAGTTATGATACTCAATCGTGCTCAGGAAGTTCTGGATACTGAATTCCCCGAGCTGGCATCAAAAATCACACTTCATATTCCTGATGAAAATTCCCGCAGAGTAGGTCAGTCAGTAGCAGCAGCAAGTCTTCCCGAAATCAAATAATATTTAATACTGGGCGATTACAAAATGGTACTTGACAACCAGTTTTGTAATCGCCTATAATATTTATATAAAAAGGAGGCGTTAAAATGGAATTAAAAGGTTCAAAAACAGAAAAAAATCTCATGGAGGCATTTGCCGGTGAGAGTCAGGCAAGAAACAAATACACATACTTTGCATCTGTTGCAAAGAAAGAGGGCTATCAGCAGATATCTGCAATATTTGAAGAAACTGCAGCCAACGAAAAGGAACACGCAAAGCTTTGGTTCAAGGCACTTGGCGAGCTTGGCACTACTGCACAAAATCTTCTTAGTGCTGCTGAGGGCGAGAACTACGAATGGACAGATATGTATGATAAATTTGCAAAGGAAGCAGACGAGGAAGGCTTTACAGAGCTTGCAGAAAAGTTCCGCAAGGTAGCTCTCATTGAGAAGTCTCACGAGGAACGCTATCGTAAGCTTCTCAGCAATGTAGAAATGCAGACAGTATTTGCAAAGGCCGAAGAAACAATGTGGGAGTGCCGTAATTGCGGACATCTTGTAATGGGCAAAAAGTCACCCGAGATTTGTCCTGTTTGTGCACATCCTCAGAGCTATTTTGAAGTAAGAAAAGAAAATTATTGATTAAACATTAAATGAATACATGCATTTAATATACTAAATAGGGCGTTGTCTCAATTTGTGAAAAAATCACATGTTGAGACACGCTCTTTTTTGCAAAAAAGCAAAAATTATCAACTTTTTGCTAATTAAATCATAGACTTGCACCTGTATGATTTGTATAATGAAGCCACAAATGTATTGATTTCTTAAACAAAAGGGGAGACATAGCTATGAAAGATATTTTATACGAATTCTCAGAACAGGATCATCGTAACAGACTTTTTAACATAAGACAAGTAGAAAGACAGATGACCCGTTGTGCAAAGAAAGAGCAGATATTTGACTATGAACCGGGACAATTTATCTATCCCGGACTCGAACCCGGAAAGCCCGAAGAGGACGAAGCTCTCTTCAAGAAGATGTCCGAGGCAGGGGTTAAATATATGTATCTCTGGTCCGGATGGGCTGCAAAAGAGAATAAGTGGGGCGGAGACGATATGTATGCTCCCAAGGATCCCGAAGCAACAAAGGAATTCCTTGCTCTTGCGCACAAATATGGACTCAGGGTGCTTCCATATACATCATCAAACTTTTTTAAGTATCCCAGCAAACATTTTAACGCTGACTGGGCGTGGCCGCTTACTCATCCCGAGTATCTCGACAATATGCTCGGAACTACAGAGCTTGCCCACTGTTCGCCTACCAGTCCGGGATGGCGTGAGCTTATATTCAAGATGTATACTAAGCTTCTGGACAACTATGATTTTGATGGTCTTTATGTTGACTCGGGATATTTCCGACGCAGTGACTACCTGGAATCGTGGAAATACTATTATGAAGAGCCTGTAATGGTCAAGGATGAGGTTCTGGCATTCCGCGAAGAGGCTGACCATGACGGCGGTATGGAGGATTTCCTCAGCATATTGTATCACGAAGTCAAGAAGAGAAACAAAACCATGACAGTTTTCAAGGAAGGTTGTGACCGCTTCTATACAGACAGTAGGATTTCGGACTATATGCTGGCGGGCGAAGCGGCAAAGGACATTGACTTTGTTCGTAGTAAAATCTGGGATTTCCCTCATGTTATGCTTGACTTCTCTCCGGCTGAGCCTATGGATGAAATGGAATATTATCTCAATTCCATGCCATTTTTGCACTTCCCGATTCTCAAGAAGAAGGCTATAACCGTTCCCAATCAGGATGCTATTATCCCCAAATTTGACGAGAGTCTGGAATGGGTTAAACTGTTTAAGGAAATGACCCACGATGCTACATGGTGCTATATTGATATTGATTGCCCCAAGTTAGTAAAGGGCGAGCTGGATGATGTAGTTGTAACATGCTATGTAAACAGTGATTTTTATATGCTTCTTGCAAACTACAGCCACACAGACTCAAAGAAAATCCATCTTCGTGATAATTATGTGGATATTTATCCCAATAGACCTCAGGCAGAGGTTCCCCACGATATCATATTAAAACCGAGAGAACTCAAGGTATTAAAGATTACCTCGTGGTCAGAAGAAGCCAAATAATATAATATAAATTCAAAGAAATAGGGATGTAAAACAATGAATTATGTTTTACATCCCTGATTTTATGTTTTCGGTATAATTATTTATTTTTGGCTTCTCTTTCGGTTATTATGGGAAGAGTCATAGATACTGTAGTATGCCGCCCCGGCTCTGAGGTTATGGTAAGACCGTACTCTTCACCGCAGAGAAGCTGTATCCTCTCCTGAATATTCTTAATTCCGACATTGCTTCCTACAGTAGACGATTCGCTGGAAAGTATTTTTGTTATCTGAGCTTCACTCATGCCCACGCCGTTGTCTGCTATTTCTATGAGAAGCTTATTATCCTTGCTTTTTTGTACAGATATATATAACTTGGCAGGTGAGTTTCTCTCGGTAACCTTAATGTTGAGACCGTGCTGAACGGCATTTTCTATAAGAGGCTGAATAAGCATACCGGGAATTATTAAATTTTCGGTATCAGGCTCAATGTGATAAGATACATCGATAGAGTTTTTGTAGCAAATCTGTAAAAGGAATATATAATCTCTTATAAATTCTATGTCCTCCTTTACAGTGCCGAAGGTATCCTTTGCAGAAAAAGCCTTCTTTAGCATTCTTGCAAGTATCTGCAGGGATGAGGCAATCTTGTCCTGACTGTTATACATTGCCAGAATTCGTATGGAGTTAAGTGTGTTGTATATAAAGTGCGGTTGAATTTGTCTGCGAAGAGCAATCAGCTCTGCGCGCTTTTTTTCCTCGTCCTTTTCCCTAACATTTTCTATAATTTCGTTGATTTTTTTAACCATTCTGTTAAAGCAGGAGGCAAGAGAGCTTATCTCATTGTTTCCGACAATTTCTATCTGTGCACCCAGAGTATTATCGTCAAAATTCTTCATTATCTTACCAAGTGTTTTGAGCGGAAGTAAGAACTGCTTTGCAAGCAGGAAGTAAAGAACCATCATCACCGATGTAAAGAGGACAATAATACTCACCATAAATATGATTATTTTGTAGCTTCCGGAATAAAACTGACTTTCCTTATGTATTTCCACAAACTTAAAACTGTTAAGACCCGATTGATAGTGGATAGCCACATAATTCTGATTTTTGTTTTCAAAGCGAAATACTCCCTGCTGTGATGTGTAGAGGTCTATCAGATTATTGCTTTGAGTATAAAAAAGCTCTGAAAAGCTGTCTTCGTTATTGGATATTATAAGTCTGCCTTCTTCGTCAAGTATGGATATAATTGTGTTCTTTTGCACATTGTCGGTTATATTGCTGAATGTATCTGTTTTGACAAATACATATAGCTTTGCAGATTTTTCATTAAATATACTGGTTCCGCAAAGAACATATTTGTTAAAAATCGGCTCTATAAGCTCACTTTGTGAAGTGTTGTACCAATGAAGCAGAGAATTCTTTTCACTGATTTGCCTGCATGATACCTGAAGCTGAATAAGATGGTCATCGCTGAATGTAGGAAGATTATATATAAACGCTTTGCCTGCGTTGTTTATCATAATACACGCTTCAATATCCTCAAAGCTCGAAATGTTTTTTTTCATAAAGCTGTTGAACTGATCGTGATTTTCGGGAATATTCAGAATTTCCCACAGATTTTCGCTTATATTAAGAGTATCGGCAAAACGCTGTATGTTTTTCGTTTTTTCGTAGAAGAGAGAGTCGGAGCTTTTAAGGTGGGATAGGGCACTTGTTTCTGTGCTGTGTGAAAGTGCGTCTGCTATAACGATTGTTGAGTAACCGCCTATTGCACCTATAGATATAATTGCAAAGAGAAGCATTGCTATTACAAGGGTTTTAAGATTATATGAATTTCTTTTTATTGTCATGGCTTATCACCCTTTCGGAATTCATTCGGCCATTTTTTATATTTGCTCTTAATAGCACGGCTGAAATTTTCGTAATTATTATATCCCACCATAGAAGCTATTTTAGAAAAATTGTAGTCGGTTGTGCGTATGAGCTTCATGGCTTCTTCAAGACGGATGTTTATTAAGAATTTTGTAAATGACATTCCTGTAGCCTTGCGGAAACGGCGGGATAAATCGCTGTAATTAAACAAAAATTGTTTTGCAAGAAACTGAAGTGTTATATCCTGCGAGTAGTTTTGATAGATATAATTCTGAACCTGCAGTATAGCCATGTCGGAATGAGTGAGTATGCCAGAGAGCTGATTTGATGCATTAAGAAGCTTGTCTGTCAGCTCCCTTTGAGAATCGTATTCTGTGTTTATATCGTCAAGCAATTCGTATATCTGGGGAAGTTCATAGGTTTTTGCAAGTTCAGCAAGATGATTTGCGATTGCTTTATACAGATTGCGAAGAGATGTAAGATATGAGTGAGAGGGCTTCAGATTGCCCAGCTTATTAATTATTCCGCTAAGAGCATCAAACCTTAAATCGGTAAAAGCATCCTCAATTTCCTTGGTAAGCTCGTTTGTATTTATGACATCGCTTTTGTTTTGTACAACACTGTGCTCAATGAGCATGCCTTTTCCGTATATAAAATAGTAGTCGCATGCTTCAAGAGCCATCTGATACTGTTCCTTAAGAGGACTTCCGACAAACTTGTCACATATTCCCGCAGCGATTGAAAGTGAGAATTTGTCCAGTAGAATTTCAAATATATTTGCAAAAAGCTCTCTTACTGCACGCTCATGAGGACCATGCTCTTCGGCAGAAAAAATAAATACAATTTCATCATAGTCATTAAAGAAGAATTCTCCGTTGCCAAAGTCCTCCAGCACTTCGTTAAGCAGGTTGCACAGCCCGAATTTCATAAGCTCTTTTTGGGTATCCCAATGGCTTTTAATAATTTTATCATAGTTAATAAGCTCCATAACTATAACAAACATATTGTCTTTTAAGCTTATACGCATGGTGTTGTTTTTGTCAGCATACACACCGTCCCAGAAGAATTGCTTAAGAGCGACCTCCTTAATGGCGGAATTAAGCTTTTTTGACTGAGTGGGGATTTGTGTTTGTATAAGCTCAGAGAGAAGCTTTGTATAAACCGCAGGTTCAAAATCGGTCTTTAATATATAATCTGAAGCACCGAATTTGAAGGCCCTCTTAACCATATGAAAGTCATCAAAGTTGCTGAGGACTATAAATTTGATTTCGGGATAAACTTCAAGTGTCCTGGATATTAATTCAAGTCCGTCCATTTGTGACATCTGTATATCTGTAATTACTATATCTGCCTTGTTTTTCAAAAGAAATTCATATGCACTCTTTCCGTTAAAAAATCTTCCTGTAAGTTCAATTCCAAGCGATGAATAATCAATGCAGTTTGCTATGTATTCATTCATTAACGGTTCATCTTCTACTATGATAAGTCTTATCACGATATCCCCTCCCTTAAAATTAAATGTACTTATAATAAGTATAACACAAAAATCATCAACTTCAAATGACAATTTTTGCATTCGCTTGATGTTTTTTGCAAATTAGCCTTTTTATGCAAAAATAACCAAATTATTTATAGGTAAATGAAGATTATAAAGGTATTAGAGATATTAATTGTGCAAAATTATCAAAACAAGTCAAGTTTTTGCAAAAATTATCATGGCATTTTTGGCGATTTTTTTATAACATTAAGCTATAACATGAGATTTTTTTTTGTGGGTTTACAACCGATACAAAAAAGGAAGGAGAATATCATGCAAAACACAAAAACATTGGCTACAGACAAGAGAGCAAAACGAAATTCTCTTACTGAAGGGGTGGGATATTTCCGAAAGCACCTGTCAACATATCTGTTTCTGGTGCCTGGAATTATTCTTGTCTTTATATTCAACTACATACCCTTAAGCGGACTCAGAATGGCGTTCCTTGATTATGATGTGTTCAAGGGAATGGATAGTCCCTTTATAGGATTTGAAAATTTCAAAACAATCTTTTCAACGCCTGCATTTATGAATTCGGTGTGGAACACACTTACTATCAGCATACTGGATATCCTTATTCAATTTCCGCTTCCCATTATATTTGCACTTTTGCTCAATGAGTTAAAGAATGGCTTGTTCAAGAGATTTACCCAGACGGTAAGCTATTTGCCTCACTTCATTTCAACTATAGCTGTTGTCGGACTTGCAAGTACAATCTTAAGTAACTACGGTATTGTAAATGACATCCGCCTTATGCTTTTTGGCGAGGATACAGAGCGTGTGCTCTTCCTCACACTTCAGAGTTGGTTCGTACCTCTTAATATCGGACTTACTGTATGGCAGACGATTGGATGGAGTGCAGTTATCTATCTTGCAACAATTTCGGGTGTTGACCCCGAGCTTTATGATGCGGCTGTTATAGACGGTGCAGGTAAGTTCAGACAGTGTGTACATGTAACACTCCCGTCAATTGTCAATACAATAATCATACTTCTTATATTGAGGATTGGTAAGCTGTTTACCTCTAACTTCGACCTTGTATACGGATTGCAGAATGTGTTTATAGATTTTGAGGTTATATCCACAATTGTATATAAGCAGGGTATCACACAGGGTAACTTCTCCGTAGCTACAGCACTTAGCCTTGCACAGGGACTTATGAGCTTAGTTCTTGTAATGACTACCAACTACTTCTCAAAGAAGTACAGCGAAGTCTCTGTTATATGATTTGAAAAAGAACATCTGTTGAAAGGTATGAGATATTATGTTTAAGATTAATCGTTTAAGAAACGAAGGCCCTCTGTATGGCGTCTTCAAGATATTTAACTTTTTAATCATGCTTTTGATTATCGTGGTTACACTTTTCCCGTACCTCAATGTACTGGCCAAGGCATTGAATGACGGACAGGATACAATGCGCGGAGGAATAGTCCTCTGGCCCAGAGTGTTTACACTCGAAAACTTCAAGGTGCTTTTAAGCGATGAGAGCATGTACGCAGCTTTTGCAGTTACGCTTGCAAGAGTGGTGCTCGGAACATTTCTGGCAATTGTTGTTCAGTTTATGACAGCCTATGCACTGTCCAGAAAGTTAAAGGGCGGCAGGGCAATCAGCTTTTACTTTATGGTGCCTATGTTCATAAGCGGAGGACTTATTCCTCAGTATGTACTCTTTTCCGACCTGAAGCTGCTCAATAACTTCTTTGTATATGTGCTTCCGTTCCTGTTCAATTACTACAATATAATAGTAATACGCTCTTACATAGAAACAAGCATCTCGGACAGCATCATAGAGGCGGCACATATAGACGGTATAACCGAATGGAAGCTGTTCTACAAGATTATTATACCGCTTTCAAAGCCAATCCTTGCAACTGTTGCTCTGTGGCTTCTCGTGTTCCATTGGAACGACTGGACCTGTACGCTTTACTACATAGATAACTCACAGCTTCATACTCTGCAGTATAAGCTTATGCAGGCGGTTAAGGAAACCGAGAGAATGACAGCTCTTATCCAGGAGGCTATTAGGAGCGGTGAAGATGTAGAGGGTATGGTTAACTCGCTAAAGGTTACCACAGAGTCTATGACCTCGGCTCAGATTATAGTTGTAACTGTACCTATTATAATGGTTTATCCCTTCCTGCAGAAATACTTTACCAAGGGTATTACCTTAGGTGCGGTTAAGGGCTGATATAAATGGCTTCCCTCAAACAACCCTAATTTAATCTGAATTTCAAAAACAATCCTCCCGTCACGCTTATGCGTGCCCCCCTCCTTTACACAAGGAGGGCTTAAAGGCTCCCTTGTGCAAAGGGAGCTGTCACGAAGTGACTGAGGGATTGTAAATCTGAAATAAAAATTATTATAAAGGAGACGATGGTAAATGAAAAAACTTGTTGCGTTACTGCTTGCATTGTCAATGCTTGTTTGCCTTGGCGGCTGCGGTGATGGCAAGACAGCATCAACAGGCGGTAAGCTTATGGCAGTAAACGAGCTTGCCAACGACTATGAGAACATAGACGATATGCCCGACTGGACAGGTGATAAGCTTGATCTTGTTGTATGGTATGGCTATGGTTCTAACGAAACCTACATAGGAAAGAAAGCAAAGGATGACAAGTTCCGTGATGAGATTGAACGAGTTACAGGTGTCAGACTCTCAGAGAACAAGTCCTTTGACAACGGTGGATCCACAGGCGACGCCAAGGTAGCCAAGCTTGTTTCCACAAACAACTGGCCGCATATCGGTATAGGTATCGAGGAATCCATTGCACAGTCTCTTATTGAAAGCGACCTGCTCTATGACCTCACAGACCTTATTCCCAAGTATATGCCTAATTATTGGAGCGTTATCAATTCTTCCCCCGATATTAAAGCAAGCTGGGAAAGAGGAATGATTAACGGAAAGTCATATGCTCTCAAGCGCTTCAGCGAAAATGCACTTCAGTTCTATGATCCGGAATATACTGCGGAAAAATATGCAAGCATTATTCAGCCCGAAGACAGCCGTGAATGGTTCTGGATAAGAGACGATATCCTTAAGGCAATCTATCCCAATGCCAAGACTCAGGCTGAGATACAGGATATCTATATGAAGAACGGTGCTTTTAAGAAGGAGGACCTTACCGATGTTACAATCAAGAGTAAGGAAGAATTCAGAACCCTTCTTGAAAAGATAGATGCCCTTGGATACAAAGAAAGCGGCAGAAAGGTATGGCCCTTCTACACACATACTGGTGAGGACAACTGGGATCTCATGTCTATTCTTGCAGTACCGCTTGCCGGCAGAGGTGCTATTGATTCTCAGGTAAGCTGTTTCAGCTACTATGACGGCGAAACGGACGAAATGAAGAACACAATGAAGGAAGACTGGTTTAAGGATATGATGAAGTTCTTCAATGACCTTGTCATAGACGGACTTGCTTCCAAGGAGGCACTCGTTGACTCCAAGGCAAACTTCGAGCAGAAGAAGCTCAACGGTGAATATGCTATACTCTATGGAAACACTGCACCTCCCACAGACGAACAGCTTAAGGCTGCGGGCAAAAAATATTCCTATCGCCGTGTGATGATGGATGTTCCTTGTGATTATAACAAATATATAAGATGGAATACCAAGAGGGGTGTATTTGCCACCTATAATATGTACTTCTTTAAGTCAAACCTTACCGAAACCCAGCTTGAACATGCCATGAGATTTATGGACTTCTTCTACTCAGAAGCGGGCATGAAGCTTGCAAACTGGGGACCCGAGAAGGCAGGACTCTACACAGAGGACAAAGACGGCAACTTAAGATACACAGACGACGCCTTCAAGAATGCTATGCTCTATAACGGAGACCAGCAGGTGCTCATAGACTACGGTGTATATTCCTTCCCGCGTATAGATTACTTTATGGTACCTGGCGGTATCAACAAATATCAGCCTGAGCTGTATTATGATAAGTATGATGAAGAACGCCAGGCAAGCGCATACAAGAAGCATTGGAACTACGGCTACTTTGAGCCTCTTCCGGACTTCCCTGTGGTTACATTTGGCTCAACAATCTGGAACTTCCCGATGTATGTATCAGGTGCTGACCGCTTCTGGGATGCACGTCAGAGCATAGAGGATGCTATGAAGACAGTATTTACTGCTACCAATGACAAGGAATTTGATAAATATTACAAAAATATGCTTAATGTAGCAGAGACAAACGGCTACACAGACGATTGTCTCAAGGAAATGACCAAGGTCTTTAAGGAAAGAAACGGCGATCTTTACAAGGAGATTAAGGATTGGAAGGTAAAAAAATAACATTGAAAGGATGGACTAAATGAAGAAAAGACTATATGCTTTAGTGTTGGTGCTTGCGCTTTGTCTTCAATGCTTTGGTGCATATGCGGCTTATGAACCGTATACACCTGGTGATATTACATATGCTATGAGCTTTGATGACCCGCTTAAGCTAACTAATGCTTCGGTTACGGAGTGGGGTGAGCTGACGCTGAATGCAGGCGGCTCAGCGGAGTTTGACATGCTGTTTTTGCTTGATGTTGCTTCGGTTGAGGTAGAATATTCTGCAAAGACAGATGGTGTTCTCAATATGACTATTGAGGAAAATTCCTATGATATCGCTATTGATGATGAGTTAGACGCAGTAACCCACAAGGTAATTGACAGAAAGGGCTCTCATGTTGTAAAGCTTACTTCTGATTGCGAAGTGACAATTACCTCAATCGTTTTTACAAAGATTGAGAAAAATCATGGTATCAGAAACACTATAATTGTTGAACTCAATGATTATGACAAGGCACTTCAGTCAACAGTGGTTGTCAAATTAAATTCTGTTGCGCTCAAGGTAAACGGCGCAATGAGATACATTGATTATGACGATAATACACTCACACCTATGGTGCTTGACGGCAGAGTATATCTTCCGATACATACAGCGGCAAGAGCACTGTCCGTATACTATGAGGATTATTCCGATTTGAGCTATGTGTATCTTTCTGATGACAACAACGAATTATATGCAGGACCAAACGGAAGATACACTATCCAAAACGGTGTCAAGAAGGCTCTTGGAAACTTTGAAGTATACAAAGACGGAAAGACATATGTTCCGATTCGTCAGGTGGCAGAGCTCTTTGGCAAGACCGTAGAATTTAAGGACGGCTTTGTTATAATTGATGACCGTATCTGTGTAAAAAATATTATAAACAGTAACAGTATACTGAGAGGTCTCAACACAGAATTTGCTAAGTTTGATGCATCGCTCTTAAGCACAGGAAAGGTATACCATGTATCCAAGGCAGCATATGCCAAGGATACCAATGACGGAAGTGAAAACTTCCCCTTCAGCACAATTCAGAAGGCGGCAGAAGTTGCCCAGGCTGGCGATACTGTAATCATTCATGAGGGTATATACCGCGAGACCGTAATTCCCAAGAATGACGGTACTGCAACCGCCCCGATTAAGTATATTGCCGCAGAGGGCGAAGATGTTACAATCTCAGCCTTCGAAAAGGTATCGGGCTTTGAAATCTATGATGAGGAAAAGGGTATATATACTACATCTATTCCAAAAAGCATGGGCTTTGACAGAAACTTCATTATCATGGATGACGAAATCATTCGTGAGGGACGCCATCCCAACACCGATACCAAAGTAGGGGGAGCGGGACCTCATCCCGAATATGATGATGTCAATATTCTTCGTGCAACAATGGGTGATGTCTGCATCAAGGGATCAACAACTGCACTTGTGCAGACAGCAACAAGTGATATTGACTTAAACCAGGACGAAGTGGATTACTGGAAGGGCGGAAGCTTTGTAACCTTTGCAGGTTCTGCATGGACACTGTCCTATGCCAAGATTTTAACCAGCAAAAAGGGCAGTATGGATGTTGAGGGCTTCGAAAAGGGTATGTATGGTATCAACAGATATTATGGTGCAAAGCATCCGAGTGACTATGGATATATTACAAACCATTATAATACTGTAGACCTGCCTGGAGAATGGTATGTAGACCACGATAGAAATCAGCTCTACATGATACCGCCCGCAGGAAGCGACCCCAAGACACTCACTGTTGAGGTTAAGCAGAGACAGAGAGTTATCGACATGACAGACAGAAAGTTTGTACAGTTCATAAACATCAACACCCGCGGAGGCGGTCTCACAATGGCAGGCGACTCCGAAATGTGTGTGCTAAACGGCGGTATACATAAATATATAACCCACTTTGGTTATACCGGAGGCAAAGATACCCATACCTGTAGATTTTATGATTTTGAAAATCAGTGGACCAACAAAGAGGACGCTCCCGAGTGGGGTGAAGCAGGCTTCTTCAGCCACGGTATCAATAATGCCTTCATCAATGCGGATATTTCCTATTCTGCAGCAGCGGGCATATTTTTGACAGGTCTCTATACTTATGTTGAAAACAATGTAGTAGCCCACACAAGCTATGCGGGAACATATCCCTCTGGAATTACAATTGAGGGTGTCAAGTGGGATGAATATACAGCCAAGTACGGCGGACATACCGTTGTTGGCAACACCTCATGGGGTGCGGGCAGAGGTTGCTTCTATCTTTCCCGAAACTTTACCTCAAATGCTACGGATAGATTATGTTATCCCGTTCTTGCATGCGATGTAGGTTATAACCACTTCTATCTCGGAAGTGTAACAGCTCGTGACTCGGGTGTTACCTATACACATGGTACAACCTTTGGTAATGACTGGATTAAGACCAAAATCCACCACAATGTAGGTCATGACAATGTAACACATAAGAATGATAACTTCATGGCAAATATCTTCTACTATGACGGTCAGTCGGTTCTGTCGGAATCATTTTCAAATGTTGCGTTCAGCACATATGAGGATTATCTTTCCAATCCGACCTCCAACTACCAGATTAGATACTCTGGTACAGGCGAGTCCAATGGTCAGACAGACTACTGGGGTAATGTAGCCTTAGGCGTGTTCCCCGAGGGCTTTGACGGTCTCGAGGGATATCACTATCCCTACCAGAAGCCATTCCATGTAGGTGCGGTGAGAGAAGGCGATGAGCGCTTTATGCTCAACTACAATAAGTACAGCCTTGAGAACACCAGACTGGCAAGTGACGGTGTGCTTTCGGGCAGTGCATATATAGACGCTGACGGATTTGTAAGATTCCCCGATAAGGACGCTTCGATTACAGTGAGTGATTTGGAATTCTATGAC